>JANNHF010000272.1:0-16399 GCA_031404235.1 Chloroflexota bacterium | reverse complement strand
GTAGCGGGGTACTGGTCACGTCAGATAGCGGCCGCAGCTGGCAACGAGCGCCGGCCGTCGCGGAGGGTTGGGGGGAAGTCCGCGATCTCGTGGCACTCGGATCGAGCGCGTGGATTGTGGGCCAGCGCGCTCGCGATCAGGACTCCTTTGTTGCTCATACGCGGGACCGGGGGCAGACGTGGGACTACCCGCTGCGCGAACAGCCGTAGGTCTGATTCGCCGCCACGCTGAGCCGGCAGGAGCTACGGCAACCTGAAAACGGTGACCATGGCCGGTTTGACGCGGCTGGAAACGAACATCCGCGCGCGCAGCGCGTCGACGGCGACGCCATGGACGTACGGATCAAACGGGATAGGCGCCATGGCAAGGACCTGGGAACGGTCGGTGTCGAACAGCAGCACCTGGTTGGTCTGATCGACCGTCGTCAGCACCAACCGGCCGCTCCTCGGATCCAGGCCGCGGCCGACGACGTTGAAGCCGAGTGTGGTATCGATTAGCTGCCTCCCAGTAGCCAAGTCCAACGCGACGAGATGCGCCTGCTTACCCTCGCTCAGCACATACACGCGCCTACGTGCGTCGTCGACGAGCAGCGTGCTCGCTCCCTCGGGTGCCGGCCGCAGCGATGAGGGTTGCTCCCCGTTCGGTCCGATAAAAGCAAGCCGACCTTCTTCGGCGCGGCTGGAGTTCAGGAGCGCGATCAGAGTGCGCGTCGGTGGGTCGTAGGCGACCGCGTGCGCGGATAGGTTGCCCATAAGCCCGGCATCGGCGGTCGGAAGCGCGATGCGGCGCACGACCTGGCCGGCGGGGTCGAGTTCCAACAATGTCGTGCGCGGAGTGGTGAGCGGCTGCGGCGTCTCGCCGGCCACGACGATGACGCGCTGCTCGCTCATGCCAGCGACCGCGGCGATCGCGGCAACTCCTAGGTCCGCGGGCGTCAGTTGTCGTACCAGCTGGGTCTTGATGTCCAGGAGTGCCAGCCGGTTGATGCGCGTGCGCGCCAGAAAGAGCGTGTCGCCCGCCAGCGCGACACTGCCGATGCCGGTACCGAACTCGATTGCATCCGGCAGAACGATGCGCACTACGGGGGTCGATCGCGTGGCGTCTATCACGCTCACGATGTCGCCGGCGTGGGTTGCGGCGTAGGCGATGCCCGTGCGTGGGTCGAGCACGATCGCCGAAGTGCCCTCGTCGACGGGGATTTGCTGGAGCTGCACCAGAGTGATCGTCGAGACCCGTTGCGACGGCGGAGTCGCAGTTGGCGACTGCGTCGGTGAGCTCTCACTCGTGGGTGGATCCGACACGCAGGCGGAAACGAGCAACGCGATGCCCATCCCCATAAGACGTACTCGCAGACGCATCATCTCCCTACCGTAGCGAGCAGAGCGCGCCGCGGTTCATCACCCATCCGCCATATGACTTAAGGCGCAGCAACTCGGATGCGTGCTTCGGAGGGGAGCCAGACCATTCACCACTGTGATTCGCTTTGCTCTAATGCCTGCGCTCCTCGTCTTGGCACTCGGCTGCACGACCGTCGCTGCCGCTCCCACGCAGTCGACTCAGCCGCCGCGGTCGGTGGCCGTGAGTCCGAGCCCCTCGCCAAGCTATGAACCGGGGCCCGCCTTCGCGAGCGGCGGGACCGTCACGCGTATCGACGCAAGCGGTGTCGTGGTCCGGAATCCCGATGGCGAGCTCGAGGTCGACCTGACCGGCGTGCGCTCGGTCTGGAAAGAGACTGAGGTAGCGGCATCAGACCTGGAGGTCGGTGACCAGCTGGATCTGAGTGGAACGCGGTCCGGCGCAACATTCCACGCACGCTATGTGTGGGCGAACATCGGTCGCTTCGACGGCGTGGTACGAGCGCTCGTTGGCGGCAAGCTCGAACTTGTCGGCCTCCCACCCAGCACGCGCACGTTCCAGCTGGAACTTTCGCGGTACCTCGTTGTCGTCCGCGGGGCTGACATCCCGGCAACGGTCGGAGATCTTCACCCCGGCATGAGCGTGGGCGGTGTGATGTACCGACCGAAGAATGCGACGCCACGTGCGACCAAGATCTGGTTTTCGCCGTAAGGGTCAGCTCCGACCGACGATGATCGGGAGGCAGGGGTCGTTGCCCCACTCCTCCCAGCTGCCGTCATACGTGCGGACGTCGTCGTGACCGAGCGCGGTGAGCACCAGATGCGTGAACGCCGCGCGCACCCCGGCCTGGCAGTACGTCACGGCGGACGTCTCGGCGCCGAAGCCCGCGTTCGCGTACATGTCCTCCAACTCGTCGGCGTCCTTCAGCATCCAGTCGTCGCGCAGCGCGTCCTTCCACAGCACGTTCACCGCGCCGGGAATGTGACCCCCGCGTGCCGCGCGCTTCTCCACGCCGGTGAATTCACTGTCGCGTCGGACGTCCAGGAGCCAGGGCTGGCCGGTCTTCACGGCGTCGTGGACCTCTTCCTTGCTCGCGATGACGCCCGGTCGCGGATGCGGAACGAACCGCGCCGCCGCGACGGCGGTCGTATCGCCCTTCTCGAGCGGTCGCCCTTCGGCGCTCCACTTCTGGATGCCGCCCTCCATCACCGCCATCTTGTCGTGCCCGTAGCGGCGCAGGGCGAGCCAGAGGCGCGCGGCGTGGTGGCCGCCCTCCGCGTCGTAGCCAACGACCATCGTGTCGTTCCCGATCCCGAGATGGCCCATCGTCTCCGCGAACGCCGCGGGACCCTGCAGCATCCAGGCCGGATGCCCGGATGCTGGTGGGGGAGCGGATAGATCGCGCGACCAGTCGCAGTGGACGGCGCCAGGCAGGTGGCCGTTCTGGTAGTCCTTCCGCGCATCGCCTTCGAACGTGAAGCGGCAGTCGACCACGCGCACTTTTGGATCGGCGAGCTTCGCGGCTGTCTGCTTGGTCGACCAAAAGAGGCCCGGGCGCGCGAAGGGACTCACGTGGGAGACTTTAAGAGGCTTTGCGCGTACTCGTCGTGGTCCTGCTGCTCACCGCCTGCTCCGTCCCGCAGGGACCGGTGGGCCAGACCGCCACGCCGGCGACAACACCAACCTCCGCCGCGGTCCCGAGCGTGCCGTCGACGGCGCCGTCGGCCACCGTCGCCCCGAGCCCGTCTTTCGCGAACGATCCGGCGCCGCGGACCTTCGCTCGTCTTGCCCTCGATGCCGGTACGCACAATGGAACGATCACCAAGGATCTACGGCTCGAGCTCGGCACATCGCCCTCGAAAGGCACCTATACGGATCCATACGGCCGCGGCACGATCGCCGACGAGCGCGGCACGTGGACGTCGGCCCCCGTGCGCACGCCGTTGCGCTTCAACCAGCTCGTCGCGTCCTGGAACGCCACAACTCCGTCGGGCACCTGGATCGACGTGCAGATGCGCGCCAGCGGCGCATCGCGCGCGACGAAGTGGTACACGCTCGCGATCTGGTCGTCGGGCGATGACACGATCCGCCGGACCACGCTGAAGGGCCAGGACGACCGCGACGGCAAGGTCAATGTCGACACGTTCGAGGCGGCGGACGACGCGCTCGAGCTGACCTCGTTCGAGCTGCGGGTCACGCTTCATCGCACCGCGGGGATCGGCGCGACGCCCGCCGTCACCCTTCTCGCCGCGGTCACGTCGACTCCCGGCGATCACGTCATTCTTCCGAGCCCGTTCGGCGGCGTCGCGCGCGACCTCGACGTGCCCATGCTGTCGCAGGAAACCCACACCGGCCACTATCCGGAGTACGACGGTGGGGGAGAAGCTTGGTGCAGCCCTACCTCGACGGCAATGGTCCTCAGCTTCTGGAAGACCGGACCGAGCGCCGCCGACCTCGCAGCGTTCCCTGGTTCGCACGTCGATGCGCAGGTGGATCACGCCGCGCGATTCAGCTATGACTGGAGTTACCGCGGGGCAGGCAACTGGCCGTACAACACGGCGTACGCGGCGGCGTACGGTGTGGAGGCATTCGTAACGCGGCTACGGTCGCTGAGCGAGGCCGAGCGCTTCATCGAGGCCGGCATCCCACTCGTCGCCTCGATCAGCGGTGTTTTACCCGGCTTCCTGTTCACCAGCACGAACGGACACCTGCTCGTGATCCGCGGCTTCGCCGCTAACGGAGATGTCATCACGAACGACCCCGCCGCGCGCGCGAACTCGCAGGCGCGCAAGGTCTACCCACGGGCCGATTTCGAGCGCGTGTGGCTCGGCGGATCCACCGGGACGGTCTACGTGATCCATCCGCCCGCTGTGCGCCTTCCTGCGAACGTCGCCGGCCTTCCCGCGAACTGGTGATCCGCGTCCGGCTGATGGAGCGGCCCGAGTGCGGACTCTGTGACGAGGCGCTCCTGGCGCTTCGCCGCCTGAGCCGGCGGACGAAACTCGACATCGAGCGCGTGGACGTCACGCGCGACCCGGCGCTCCTCGAACGCTACGTCGTGCGTATTCCGGTGCTCGTCGTTGGCGACGCTGAGCTGGACGTCGCGGGGATCGACGATGCCGCGATCGGCCGCTGGTTCGACGAGGTCGGCCGCTGAGCACGACCACGCCGAGCGCGGCGCGGCGGTTCTTCGTGCGCTGCTACCGCGAGGTCAGCACCGCTGCGCGCGCGGCGCAGGAGAAGAAGTACCTGAAGAGCGATCTGCGCTTCTACGGCGCAACGGTGCCGGAGATCCTTCGTGCGGCGAGCGATTTCGCGCGCGAGCACCCAGGTCTCGGACACGCCGAGCTGCGCGCGATCGTCGACGAGCTGTGGTCGACCGAGGTCTACGAGCTTCGCTCGGCCGGCATCGCGTTGCTGTCGCGGTACGCGACGCTGCTCGAGGAGCGTGACCTGCCATGGCTCCTCGGCTTCGTACGGCGTTCGAAGACGTGGGCCCATGTCGATTGGCTCGCCGCGGACGTGATCGGCGGCGTCATGGGGGAGTCGCGAACGGCATTGCGACGGCTGCCAGGGTGGGCGCGCGACGAGAACTTCTGGGTCCGGCGCACAGCGCTGCTCGCGCAGCTTCGGCCGCTGAGTCACGAAGCAGGTGACTTCGCGCTCTTCGCGCGCCTCGCGGCGCCGATGCTCGGCGAGCGCGAGTTCTTCATCCGCAAGGCGATCGGCTGGGTGCTGCGCGAGGTAAGCAAGAAACGTCCGAAGCTCACATTCGACTTCCTGCGAGAGCACCGCGATGAGGTCTTCGGTCTGACGCTGAGCGAAGGGGCGAAGTACTTATCTGACACGCAGCGCAAGAGGCTGGGGCTGCCGCCTTTGGCGTGATCGCGACGGCAGGCCGTTCCAACGCGTCAGGCTGCGGTAGTCACCGCCCTGAGGTGCAGCGCGGCGAACCGGGCGATGTGTTCGTTCGCCCAGGCCGGCGCCTCGAGCGGCAGCATGTGCCCGATGCCGCGCGCGACGTGTACTTCGGCTGTCGGGTTCGCCTGGCGGAAGGACGCGGCATCGCGAACGGAGAAGACGCGGTCGTCGGTGCCCCACAGCACGAGCGTCGGAATGTCGCGTAGCGCGGCAACCTTGCCGCGCAGCGTGTAGCCGAGCTGCTCGCCGCCCGGGAGCGGGAGGAGCAGCAGCCGTCGCCAGCGCGGCGGCTGATTCGCCCAGACGATCGCGCGGATGGAGCGCGTCGTGGCGGGAGACCGCCGGTCGCGACGCAGCAGCTGGCCGATGAAGCGGTCGTCGCCGCGCCGCACCCGGCCGACGAGGAAGCGGCGCAGCATCGTGCCGGTCCCGTGATCGTACGGACGCAGCAGGGCGCGGCCGATGAGCGGCACGCAGTAGAGCTTGTAGGCCCAGAGCATCGAGCGGCCGAGGCCGGCGGGCGCGACGAGCACGAGTCCCGCGACCGCAGAAGGCCGCCGGAGCGCGATCTGGAGCGCAATGCCTCCGCCCAGCGAATGCCCGAGGAAGACGGCGCGCTCGATGCCGAGCTCGCCGATGACGTGCAGCACCAGGTCCGCAAGCTGCGGGAAGCGCGCGTCCGCCTTTCGCAGCCCCGGCGCGAGGCCGAAGCCAGGAAGCTCGATGACGTGCGTCGTGTAACCGAGGACCCGGAGCGCGCGTGCCTGTGGCGCGAGCGCCACGGCCGTCGCGCCCATCCCGGGAAGCAGGACCGCGTGCGGCCCGCTCGCGGGACCGCAGCTCTTGACTCGGATCCGGTAGCCCACGGTTTCAACGATCGACTCACGCATGTCACCAATATGCACCCAAAACGTCCCGCAAATGAGTCCGAACGGGTTAGGTCTTCGGTCATCACCCCCGCGGGGGATTCGGTACAGTCCGAGGGTCACCGGCGCTCCCAAGAACCGCGAGAGAGGGGATCCCCATGGGCGTCTATCGGGCCGAGTACATCTGGATCGACGGCACCCAGCCCACGCAAAAGCTGCGTTCCAAGACGAAAGTCGTGCCGAAGGGCGAGAAGCCGCCCATCTGGGGCTTCGACGGATCAAGCACCCAGCAGGCGACGGGGGATCGGTCCGACTGCGTCCTCGAGCCGGTATTCACGTGCCCGGACCCGATCCGCGGAGGCGACGATCTGCTCGTCCTGTGCGAGGTCATGCTCGTGAGCGGTCAGCCCCATCCGTCCAACATGCGTCGAGCGAACGCCGACATGGCGGGCCGGTTTGCGCGCTTCGATACGTGGTTCGGCATCGAGCAGGAGTACACGCTCTTCCGCGGCGCGCGGCCCCTCGGATTTCCAGACAGCGGGTACCCGGCGCCGCAGGGCGGGTACTACTGCGGTGTCGGCGCGGACGAGGTATTCGGCCGTGAGGTCGTTGAGGCGCACCTCGACGCGTGCCTGAAGGCCGGACTCAAGATCTCTGGCATCAACGCCGAGGTCATGCCCGGTCAGTGGGAGTTCCAGGTCGGACCGCTCAACGCTCCTGAGATCGGCGATCAGCTCTGGCTCGCGCGCTGGCTCCTCTACCGCGTCGGCGAGCCGTTCGGCGTCAGCGCGACGCTGTATCCGAAGCCGGTCCGCGGCGACTGGAATGGCGCGGGCGCGCATACGAACATCTCGACGAACGAGATGCGACGCGACTACGACGCATGCATCGCCGCGGCCGAAGCCCTCGCTACGCGCCACGATCTTCACATCGCGAACTACGGGTTCGGCATCGAGGAGCGCCTCACCGGGCTCCACGAGACCTGCTCGTACAAGGAGTTCCGCTACGGCGTGAGCGACCGCGGGGCGTCGGTGCGCATCCCTTGGCAGGTCGCCAAGGACAAGCAGGGCTACATCGAGGATCGCCGGCCCAACGCGAACATGGATCCCTATGTCGTGACGCGCCTCGTCATCGAGACGGTCTGCGGCGCGCGGGAGTCCAAGCGAGCGACGCGGACGCCGAGGGTCGCCGCGGCAGCGAAGCGACGGAGCGCGAAGAAGAAGGCCGCGGCCTAGTCATCACGCCCGGCGCGCTCCGTACGGCAGTCCGCAGCGGCTGCAGAACGCGAGGCCATCGGTCCGGCGGGGCGCGCCACAGTTGGCGCACGGAGCATCCGCGGTGGCGGCCGTCGGCCGCTCGGTCGCGGGTGACGACCTTGCCCGTATCGCGCGAGCGGCGTCGACCATCCACGCGGCCCAGCCGAGCGGGACGAGCACCCTCCGGATGTCGAAGCCGCTCAGCTCGATGAAGGCCGAGCCGATCATGAGCACGGCGACGAACGCGGCGATGAACACGAGGGACCAGCGGTGCCGTCCCGCACGCACGACCTCGACGCTCGCAGCGAGGATCCAGAGCGCGCTTGCGCTCGGCGCCGCGGTGACGAGGGCGTTCACCATCGCCGGCGCGAGCGGGAGGAGCGCCGGTGCGGCGAACAGGAGGCCCGCGGCGGACCACAGTGCCGCGGCAAGGAAGGCGGCCGCGACGGCCCACCAGCTCGATAGAGCGCCCTGCCGCATCGCGGCCGTGAGCATCAGTGGCACGAGACCGTACGCGACGATCGTGGCGAAGACCGCAGCGGTGATCGCGATGCCGGAGGGCTCGGTGATCTCGCGCGCGACCGCGGCAAAGAGCACGCTCGCGGCACCGACGAATGCTGCGGCGGAGCCGAGCCGCAGCGACATGCGCGTAGTCGACGGCTCGCTCGCGGGTGCCTCCGCGCTGGGCGTCGCGGTCACGCCGCAACGCTAGCGAAGCGGGTCGATCCATGCGTTACGGTGCACGGCGATGAGCGCAGAGACGCCCGACTACGTACGACTCAATCGCGACGTGTGGACCAAGTCCAATGCGCGTTACACCGACGGGCACGCTGAAGAGGCGTGGGCGCAGACGGAGATCGCGTGGGGCGTGTGGCAAACACCGGAGTCCGCGGTGAAGGTCCTGCCGGATCTGCGCGGCAAGGATGTCGTCGAGCTCGGATGCGGCACGGCGTACATCGGTGCCTGGCTGAAGCGCCGCGGCGCCCGGCGCGTCGTCGGCGTGGACATCACACCGGCGCAGCTCGCGACGGCGCAGCGCCTCAACCGCAAGACCGGCCTCGGGCTCGAGCTCGTGGAGGCGAACGCGGAGATCGTGCCGCTCCGCGACAAGAGCTTCGACCTCGTTGTCTCCGAGTACGGCGCCTCGATCTGGTGCGATCCGTACCAGTGGATACCGGAGGCGGCGCGGCTGCTGCGGAGTGGGGGAGAGCTCGTCTTTCTACGCAACTCGACCCTCTCGATGCTTTGCTCGCCCGACACTGGCAAGGTGGTAGAGACCCTGCAGCGCCCCCAGCGTGGCATGCGTCGATTCGATTGGGGCGACGACGATCCCGGTGTGGAGTTCCACCTTGGCGCCGGCGAGCTCATCCGGCTGCTTCGGACGAGCGGTTTCGAGATCCTCGATCTGGTGGAGCTGTTCGCGCCCGAAGACGCGACGGATCACTCCGAGTACTCGTATGTGTCCGCAGAATGGGCTCGGCGCTGGCCGTCAGAGGAGATCTGGCGAGCGCGAAAGCGCGGCTGACGGCTTCGCTGGCGCGGTGCGTCGTGTCGCCAGCACCGAGCCGAGCACGATGAGCACGAAGCCGAGCACGATCCCGAGCGTCAGCGGTTCGCCAAGGAACGCGACTCCGAGCGCGAGAGCGACCGCGGGGTTGACGTACGTGATGACCGTGGCGCGGGCGGCGCCGACCTCCGCGACGAGCGGGAAGAACACCAGGAACGCCAGCGCGGTGCAGATCACGCCGAGGACCAACACAGCGGCGATCACCGGCGGTGAGGGGAGCTCGCGCGGCAGCTGCGCGATGCCCACCGGCGCGTACGCGACCATCGTCAGCGCGAGTGACGCGGCCACGACGCCGAACAACGGCAGACCTGACAGCCTGCGCGCGATGATGAGCGCCCCGACCGCGTAGCCGAGCGCGACGAGCGCGACCTCGGCGACCGCGCCGATGTCGCCCGCTCCCACGTCCAGCCCGACGAGCGCGGCGACCCCCAGGAATCCCAGACCCAGGCCGGCTATCCGGCGTGCATCGAGACGGTCATCGCTCCCGGTGGCCCAAGCCAGGATCGCGCCGATCGACGGCACGAGCGCGATGAGAAGCCCGGACAGCGAGCTCGAAATACGTCGCTCCGCGTCTGACAGCAGGAACCACGGCAGAGCGACCTCGGCGAGTGTGTACGCGACGATCCATTTCCAGTGGGGAAGGAGCGGTCCGAGGTCCCTTCGGGCAGCCGCGACGGGCAGCAGGAGTGCGGCGCCGGTCGCAGTGCGGAGGAACACGAGGCTGGCCGGTGTCAGCTCGCTGACCGCGATCTTGATGAAGAGGTATGGGATGCCCCAGATCAGACCCATCGCAATGAAGAGGATCCAGCCACGTCGTGTCACTCGCCCAAGCTAGCGCGGCGACATGACTGTTGCCCCTGCTACAGAACCGTCAGCGAGATCCTCATCTGCTCCGTGGGCGCGCGCGTCGCTCGAGACTCGCGAAGCTCGTCGGCGTGCCGACCATCTTGGAGATTCCATCGAACACGGCGCCTTTGTCCATGGCGAGCGCTGGGGTGGCGATGTCGCCCTTCACGCGCGCGTTGCCGCGGAGCTCGACGGCCTCGATGGCCGTGATATTCCCCGTGACCTCACCGCTCACGACCGCGGAGCCACAGTTGATGTCCGCGGCGATCTTGGCGTGCTCGCCGATGATGAGCAGGTCGTTCGTAGTGATGCTCCCGGTGAAGGTGCCGTCGATCTGTACCGCGCCTTCGAAACGGAGCTTGCCGTTCACCTGCGAGTCCGCGCCGAAGAGAGCATTGAGCATCTCGCCCATGAACGCCCCTTCGACCTCGACCGTCCCTTCGAACTGCAGCTTGCGATTCGAGCCTGAACGGCGAACGACTTCGTCCGGCGTGGCGGCGGTCTGAGGCTTGTCTGCGGTCACGACGTCGGATCTGGTGTTGAACATCTGATCGACCCCCTTCTCGCGGCTGGGCGCTCTATGAGAACGCGGAGCGGTGTCGTGTGCTATGGGTCTTGCGCCCGTCAGCCTGCAATACCGCGCGCATAGACTCTGGCTGGATGGACGACGACCTTCGGGGCGCGATTCGCGAGAGCTTTCTCGCGGACCTTCCGGCCGATGCCGTCGCTGCGCTCGTCGACGGCGCTGTCCGCGTCGAGGCGCCGGCTGGAGGGCGGATCTGCGGGACAGACGGCAAGCCGAGCGTAAAGCTCGTCGCGCATGGACTCCTCAGGATAGTGCGGACTGTGGTCGACGGCCGCACGATCACCCAACGATATATGCGTCGCGGCGACGTCGGGGGGATCGCGATGGCTTTCACTGACCGCGCGGGTCGCGCCACAGGGCGGTGCGATGCGATCCTGGATTCCGTCGTCTATCAGTTCCGCGGCGATGACTGGCGCCTGGTCGCTGAGGGTGACGCTCGTGTCGCCGTGGCCCTACTGGGTGATCTCGGCCGCGTGGCCGAGGACCAGATGGAACACATGGCAAACCGCGCCCTCGCATCGATGCGCCAGCGGGTCGTTGGCCAACTCCTCGATGCCGCGGAGGGCCCAGATGTGATCGCGCCGGTCACGCAGCAGCAGCTTGCGGACGGGATCGGCTCCGCCCGTGAGGTCGTGGCGCGCGTGCTTCGCGACCTCCGCGAGGAGAAGCTCGTCGCGACAAGAGTGGGGAGCGTCGTTCTCCTCGAACCGGAGCGCCTCCGCTTAGAGCTGATCGCTTCGTAGCAAGGATCACGCGCTCCATGGACGAAGAGCTTCGGAGCGCGATCCGCGAGAGTTTTCTCGTGCAGCTCCCGGACGATGCCGTCGCCGCGCTCGTCGAAGGAGCCGTTCGGGTCGAGGCGCCGGCTGGATCATTGGTCCGCGGCCCAGGCCAGGGCCCCTACGCGTTCGTCCGTCTCGTTGCGGACGGACTTCTCAGGATCGTGCGGACCGTCCCGGACGGCCGCACTATCACCCAGCGATACCTGCGTCGCGGCGAGGTCGCAGGAATTGCGGGCGCGTTCCTCACTCCGACCACCCCCAATACCGGACGATCCGACGCGCTGATGCACTCCGTTTACTACCAGTTCAGACACGACATCTGGCGTCAGACCGCTGAGCGTGATGCGCGCGTGGCCGTCGCGCTACTCACGGAGCTCGGCCGCATCGCCGAGCTTTCGATGGAGCACATGGCAAACCGAGCCCTCGCATCGATGCGCCAGCGCGTTGTTGGCCAACTGCTAGATGCCGCTATCTACGCAGATGGCGTCGATCCGATCGCGCCAGTCACGCAGCAGCAGCTCGCCGACGGCGTCGGGTCGGCCCGCGAGGTCGTGGCGCGCGTCCTTCACGCGCTCCGCGAGGAACGTCTCGTCGCGACACGAGTGGGAAGCGTCGTTCTTCTCGACCCCGAGCGTCTCCGCTCGGAGCTCAGCGTCCCGTAACAAAGATCACGCGCACGAGCGGCGCATTTGTCACAGACGCACCGTCGACTCACGCCGAAACTCCGAGCCAGAACGGCAAAGGAGGAAAGCGATGCAAGCCCAACAGGAGATCCGCATCAACGCTGCCCCGCTGACCGCGACCTTTGTGCTTCTCGTGGGTCTCGCATTCGGTGCGATCGGCGGCTATGCGATCGGCACGGCTGAGCGATCGTTGAACGCGATCCCGTCGAGGCAGCAGGTCGTCCCGCAGTTCCCGGCGGCCACGCAACCCCCGCTACGTGAACCGCAGAACTCGTACGACTAACTACCGCAGTCAAACGCCGACGACAGGGGAGGGGTAAGGACCCCAGGGCGGGGCTGAAGGGTGTTTTGCCTGGACGCCAACCTTGCGTCCTTCGCTCAGAGGAGGACTGTTGGCGACGGCGCGGCCGAAAGCCAACCGGCCGGCGCACGCTGGTCGGAGGCGTTTGCATTGCGCGAAGCGCGTCGAAGACAACTTGGAAACTCTGATCAAACCTAGCCTCGAGCTCGTCGATTCGCTTTGTGAGTTCCGCGTGCTCGCCGTACAGGCGCCTCAAACGTGCGAACGCACGCATGATTTCGACGTTCACCGCGATCGCACTCGGGCTGCGCAGAACACCAGAAAGCATGGCAACACCCTGCTCGGTGAAAGCACGGGGCGTCGACCGGCGACGACCACCACGGCCGGGGTTTGAAGTCACATTTTGTGACTTCAAAGACGCGGCCTCAGCGGCCGTAAGCCGAAACATGAAGTCCGACGGAAAGCGCCGGGGGTTCCGGCTCACGGCCTGGTTGAGCGTCTTGGTTGCGACGCCGTAAAGGCCGGCCAGCTCCGCATCGAGCATCACGCGTTGGCCGCGAAGTTCGAAAATCCGCCGCACGAGGTCGGCCGGCGGGTGCGTTGGGAGAACGCTTCGCTGACTCATCCGGTTCCGGGTCACAACGGGTTCCTTCGGCAGTGCCTTGCGTGCGGGGGAGTCCCTGCAAGCACTTGACGCGTACTCCGTTTCCTGTGATGCTTATCACAAGAAATGAAGATTTCTAATGATGCAGGGGAGGGCTGGCAGGGTCTGCTGGGCTCCGACTACGTCGATCCCCGGGGTCTGAAGCCTTCCAGCCCGCTCCGCGCCCTTGCTGGTGCCTATCTCCAGGATCTCCGCGACAAGGGTCGCAGCGAGCGGACGATCCCGAAGTACGCCGCGTATCTCCACGACTTCTGCTCGTTCCTCGAGCGAGGTGACAAGAAGCCCCGCGTTGCCGAGCTCGACATCCGCTCGCTCAAGGCCTACGGCAGCCACCTGACGCGCCGCCAGGCCCGCGGCGGCACGGCGAAAGGCAAGCGGTCGATCTCCGCGGCTACGAAGAACCTGCACCTGATCGCTCTGCGGGGGCTCCTGAAGTTCGGCGTCCTCCTCGATCTCCCTGTGCCGGGTCCTGAGAAGGTCGAGCTCGCGAAGGCCGCGCAGCCAAGTCCCGATGCGCGCCATCTCGCGGTGGAGCGCGTGAAGCGCCTCCTGGACGCCTGTGACACGGCGACGGACGACGGCGTGCGGGCGCGCGCGCTGCTCGAGTTCATGCTCGCGACCGGCTGCCGCGTCTCGGAGGTCATCGGGCTCGACCGCCGACAGCTCGAGTTCGCACGTGAGGCCCGCACTCCCGCGGATGGCATCCGCGTCGTCGACGAGGTCACCGTGCTCGGCAAGGGCAACCGCCACCGCCGCGCGTACCTGTCGACACGCGCGCGCGAGTGGGTCCAGCGCTACCTCGCGTCGCGCAAGGACAAGGACGCGGCGCTCTTTGCGACACGTAAGAAGAGCGGCGATGGCTCGTATCGCATGACCGTCTGGACCGCTGAGCGCATCGTGCGTGACGCGGCGAAGCGCGCCGGTCTGGCCGAGGATGTGTCACCGCACTGGCTGCGCCATGCGGCGATCACGCTCTGGGCCGCGGCGAGCCTTCCGTCAGCGCAGCGACTGGCCGGCCATCGGCAGATCGCTACGACCCAAAGATATCTAGGGACCAGTGACGCGGAGCTGAAGGCCTTCTACAAGAAACACGTCGGCTGACCTGGACCGGTAGCCTGTTCGCATCGCCCTCACGACGTCGACCTCACCGACCGGCACGCCCCAGTCGTTCGCGGCCCTCCGCCGTGGTCCGTTCCGCGCGTACTTCGCGACAGGTCTGCTCTCGATGATGGCCGACAACGTCGAGCACGTGATCTCTTATTGGGTCATTTTCCAGGCGTTCCACTCCCCCACGCTCGCGGGCTTCGCCGTCATCAGCCACTGGACACCATTTTTGGTCCTGGGTGTCTGGTTCGGCGGGCTCGCCGATCGCTACGACTGCCGCAAGATCATCATCGCCTCGCAAGCGGCGTTCATCGCGGTCTCGCTCGCGTGGGCGGTGCTCTTCCTCACGGGAACGCTACAGACCTGGCATGCCGTCGTCCTGCTCGTTGTTCACGGTCTCGCCGGCGCGCTGTGGTCGCCCGCGGGGCAGCTGCTCATCCACGACATCGTCGGCCACGACGAGCTTCAAAGCGGCGTCCGTCTCTCCTCGACCGGACGGAGTATCGGCATCCTGTTCGGCCCCGCGGTCGGCGGCGCGCTGCTGCTCACGCTCGGTCCGGCGTACGGGCTCATGGCGAACGCGCTGCTCTACCTGCCGATGACGATCTGGCTGCTCCGGACGCCCTATGACGGCCACCGCCGCACCGGGGCGAGCGACGAGAGCGCGCGGCTATCGGTCGGCGACGCGGTGCGCACGCTGCGCGAGATCTCGGGCAACCGCGGGATCCTGGTGATGATCGCCCTCGCCGGCCTGAGCTCGCTGTTCATCGGCAACGCGTACCAGGCTCAGATGCCCGAGTTCGCGGCCGTGTTCAGCTCCGCGCGGGACGAGATCACGTACAGCGTTCTCCTTACGGCGAGCGCCGCAGGCGCCGTGCTCGGGGGGTTCGGACTCGAAGCCATGGCGTTCTTCCGCCAGCCGCGCATCCGTATCGCGGTGCTGCTTGCGCTGCTGTGGGGCGTGTCGATCCTCGTGTTCGCGATCACCCCGATCTACGCGCTCGCGGTGGTCGCCTTGTTCGTCGGCGGTGCGCTCAACATCGGCTTCACCTCGATGGCCCAGGCCTATGTCCAGCTCGAGGCGCCGCCGACGCGACGCGGTCGGGTCGTCGGCCTTTTCAGCATGTCGTGGAACGGCCTGCGCGTCGGCAGCGGCGTGACGGTCGGGATCCTCGGCGCGTTCATCGGCATCCACTACTCTCTCGCGCTGAGCGCGCTTGCGTTCCTCGCGGCCGGCGTGGCACTGCTCGCTTACGCACAGGGGCGGGCGCGCGAGGCGGTCACCGCCTAGAACGAATCACCCGACTGGAGCTGGAATGCCGATCAAGAGTCAAGCGCAACGTCGCAAAAGCGTTCGACCCGAGCTCGCTGAGCGACCTCCCTAGTCCGGTGCGAACGCTTGAGACCGACCGGCTGATCATCCGCGCATTCGCGCTCGAGGACGGTGATACGTACTCGCGTTTGCTCGACGCGGCGTTCGGGGCCGACGTGTATGGATCGTCCAATTCGAAGCGTGTGATGTTCGAGTACCAGGTCGCGGCTGATGCCGGCCTCGCACTGTTGCATCAGCCTCCGTACGGGGACAGAGCGATCGTGATGCGGCAGAACCACGAGATCGTCGGTTCGGTGGGGTTTGCGCCCGCTCTTGCGCCGTTCGGGCAGCTGCCGTCATTTGAGCCCGGTCCGCGCTTCACGCCCGAGGTCGGCCTGTTCTGGGCCCTCTTTCCCAACCATTGGGGGCACGGCTACGCGACCGAGGCCGCCGCGGCCATGGTTTCGTACGCGTTCACCGAGCTGCACTTGCGGCGCATCGTCGCGACGACGGAGCACGACAACGCGAGATCGATCAACGTCATGCGCCGTCTCGGCATGCGTCTTGAGCGAAATCCGCAAGCCGACCCCGCGTGGTTCCAGACAGTCGGGATCCTCGACAACGCCGGCCCGGCCGGTGCGTCCTAACGAGCCGTCCACCCCGCGTCGATGACCTGCGTCGCGCCGGTGATGCCGCTCGCCTGCTCCGAACAGAGGAACCGCACGTACGCCGCGACCTCGGACGGCTCGAGCAGTCGCTTGAGGGCCGCCGGCGCGAGCATGATGTCCCTGATCACGGCATCTTCCGTGATCCCATGCGCCTTGGCCTGATCGGCGATCTGCTTTTCCACGAGCGGCGTGCGCACGTAGGAGGGGCACACCGCGTTCACGGTGACGCCTTTCTCCGCCGCCTCGAGCGCCACCGCCTTGGTGAAGCCGACGAGCCCGTGCTTCGCCGCGACGTACGCGGACTTGTACGGCGACGCGACCAGGCCGTGCACCGAGGCGATGTTGACGATGCGGCCCCAGCCCTTGGCGTACATGTGCGGTAGAGCGGCGCGCGTCAGGTAGAAGGCGCCGAACAGCATGATGCGGACGAGTCGCTCCCAGGTCTCGACCGGGAACTCCTCGACGGGTGCGACGTGCTGCAATCCGG
>JANNHF010000271.1:0-2782 GCA_031404235.1 Chloroflexota bacterium | reverse complement strand
CCTGGCCGAACAGCCGCCGCTGGATCAGCGTCACGGCGAAGACGATGACGAACAGGATGATCCCGACCGCCGCCGCCAGCCCGAAGTCGAACTCCCGGATCGCCGACCGATACAGGAACAGGACGACGACCGTGAGTGCATTGTTCGGCTCACCGCCAGATCCGCCGGCGATGATCGCCTGGTCGAACATCTGGAGCGCGCCGATGAGCGACACGGTGGCAACGAAGTAGTGGCCGGGGGCGAGCAGCGGGAACGTGATATGGCGGAAGTTCTGCCACCAACTGGCACCATCGATGGCCGCGGCCTCGTAGACCTCCTTGCTGATCGTCTGCAGGAAGCTCAGGTAGAACAGCATCATCGTGCCCGACGTCGTCCAGGCGTTGAGGAGGATGATCGAGTTCATGGCGGTCGAGCTGTCGAGCAACCAGTTCTGATCCGGCCCGAAGCCGAGAGCCGTAAAGATCGGGTTCAGCCCGATCGCCGCGCGGACGCTGTTGAACAGGCCTTCCGGATTCATGATGAAGATGAACAGGACCGTGATCGCGGCCGAGCTCGCGATGGCCGGGAAGTAGAACGCCGCGCGGAAGAACGTCTGGCCCCGGATCTTCTGATTGACGATGACCGCGAGGAACAGGCCGATCGCCATCTGGAGCGGCACGACGAGGGCCGCGTAGTACAGGGTGTTCGTGATCGCCTTTATGAAGATCGGGTCGCTCAGGAGATCGGTGTAGTTCGAGGTCCCGAGGAACTCCTTGGCGCCTCGGGCGCCCCAGTCGAACAGGCTGATATACAAGGCGTAGAAGATCTGCCCGATGTTGAAGATCAGGAAGATCGTCATCGGCACCGCGATGAGCGCGTAGCCCGCGATCATCTCCGAGCGACGCTCGGAGCGTGCGCTCCCCCCGGTTGCTGCCGGGCTGGCGACCGCCATCAATGCTCCCTCCGTGACGAACGCGGAGCAGTCTCGAGGTCCGGCGTCCGCCGGACCTCGAGTTGCCGACTAGCCTAGTTGACCTCGGCGTCGATGGCGGCCTTTGTTGCGTCAGCGACCGATTGGCCGCTGCCACTGCCTTCGATCGCGCCCGTCATGGCGTTGTTGAAGGCGTCGTTGACCTTGCTGAAGCCGGGGATGAAGCTCCACGGCCGGGCGTAGTCTGCGCCCTGGATGAGGATCTCCTTGCCGGGAGCGCCGGCGATGTCCTTACGGGACGGGTTGGCGACGCCACCTTCGGTCCAGGTGGTCATGCCCTCCTTGCCGGTCAGGTAGTTGATGAGGACCCACGAGGCATCCTTGTTCTTCGAGTCCGCGCCCATCGAGTAGCTGACGGTGAAGCCGAGGGTGGCCTTGCCAGCCGAGCCTTCGGGCATCTCCGCCCACGCGTACTTCGTGTCCGGAAACTGGTCCTTCATGTACGGGTCGACCCAGCCGCCCTCGAAGATGATGGCCGCCTTCTGCTCGCCGAGCGCCTGGCCGCACCAGTCGACCGCGAGATCGCCGGGGCGCTTGCCCGCGCCTGACTTGAAGAACCCGAGGTAGGCGTCGATGGCGGCGACCGACTCCGGCGATTCGATGGCCGAGCTGGTCTTGTCCTCGTTGAACAGCGCGCCGCCACCCTGGTAGATGAACGCGAGGGCGCGGTCGAGACTGGAGCTCAGGCACATCGGGGTCTTGACGCCCGAAGCGGTGAGCTTGTCGGCCGCAGCGGTCAGTTCTGCCCAGGTCGTCGGCGGGGCAGTCACGCCGGCCTTGTCCAGGAGGTCGGTGTTGTAGGCCATGGCGAGCGTGTTGCCGTCCTTGGGCAGTCCGTAGATCTTGCCGTCCGGACCCTTGAATGCGTTGAGGTAGCCATCGTAAAACTGGGTCGTGTCGACGGCGCTCTTGGCGATGTAGTCGTCGAGCGGTTCGAGCAGCGCGTCGTCGATCCAGGTCGGCGCAAAGGCCGAGTCGACGTAGAACACGTCCGGGACATCACCCGAGCTGAACTTTGCCGCCATCGCCGCCGGGTACTCGCCCGCGACCGGCTCGAACTTGACCGTGATCTTGGGATATGCCTCCTGGAACTGGACCAGGAGCTGCTCGAGGATCGGCGCCTCGACAGCGCCGGCGCTCCAGCCCTGGAGGACAAGGTCGCCTTCGACGGCAGCGGGGTCGAAGCCGGTCGTGCCGCCACTCGCCGCGGGAGCTTCCGAACCGGCGGGCGGCGCCGACGCTCCGGGGGCTGACGAGGTGGTGGTACCGCCGCCGCCGGTACAGGCCGTGATGAGCAGCGCGGCGGTGACCCCTAAGGCCAGTAAGGTTCGCGTGGGACGCATCGGGACTCCTCCTGTCGAACGGGCAAGGCCGTCCGTCGCGCCCCGGACGCGGGGCCTTGAGGAAGGTTCGCCCGGGCTGGTTGTGGTGGCGACCAATGGCGCGCTGGAACGCGTTGCGGCCACCTTGCAAAGTGGCGAGCGTGAGCGACAGGCGGCTTGCGACCGTCCAGTGCCGCGGGGGCTGTCAGCTGCCGAGCCGATCCCGCAGCCGTTCGACCTGGTCGGCCAGTTCCGCGGCCCGGGCGCGGGCGCCATCGATGATGGCCGGTGGCGCCTTGGCCATGAAGGCCTCATCGGCCAGCCGGTCGAGGGCAGCCGCCAACCACGCCTCGGCCTCGGCGAGTTCACGCTCCAGGCGCGCCCGCTCCAGCGCTGCGGCTGCGGGATCGCCTCCCTCGGCGGGTCTGTGGGCGAGCGCTTCGAGATCGCCGGCGATGACGCTCAGACCGCCGTCGGCCGTCTCGTGGTG
>JANNHF010000270.1:0-14742 GCA_031404235.1 Chloroflexota bacterium | reverse complement strand
GCCACCAATCCGAAAGCCCCGACCCGCTCCGATCAGTGGATGGGCATCCGGAGAGAGCTGCCGTGCGTAGCACAAAGGGGCGAGCGTGGCAGTTCCCGTGAGCGCCAAGGAGGCCACACCATGTCTGCACCCGTCCGAGGCGCGCTGTTGATCGGAGTCAGCCTGGCGATCGCGTTCGCACTCACCCTGACGGCGACACCCCAAACGGCCGAGGCGCGTCGCGGTTCGCCCACACCGACACCGACACCGACTGCAACGCCGACGCCCACGCCCACGCCGACCGGCGAGCCGCTGACGATCACGACGACCACGCTGAACCACGGTAACGTCGGTGCCGCGTACAACGAGTTCATCATCTCCAGCGGTGGACAGGGATCGCCGGACACGTTCCGAGTGATCGCCGGCGTGCTCCCGAACGGTCTCTCGATGGCCAGCGACTTTGGCGTCGCCTCGACCCTCATCTCGGGGACGCCGACAACCGTCCAGACGAGGACGTTCACCGTCGAGGTGCGGGACCCGGCGGGCAACGTCGACACGCAGGTCCTCAGCATCACCGTACCAGGCCAATCTCTTCAGGAGCGGGGGCGTGCCCCCTTACACCTGGTCGATCGTCTCGGGCAGCCTGCCTCCAGGGCTGCGGCTGAGCGGGAACATCATCTCCGGGACGCCCACGACGCGCGGCACGTTCGCGTTCACGGTCCGATTGACCGATGGCTCGGGGCAGCAGGCGACGAAGGACTTCACGATCACGGTGAGCTAGCGCGTGGCAGCGACGGCGGCGATCACGAGTCCGGCGACCATGAGATAGCCGAACGCGGCGTGGAGCTGGGCGGTCTCTAGGTCGATCATCGCGATGGCGCGCTGCTGACCGCTCGCGCCGAACTCCGCGCTGCGGATCTGGCGCACCAGAAGTGGCAGCGACAGGATCGCGAGCAGGCTCCACGTCGGAAGCAGGTTCGCCAGCACCGCGACGGTGAGCGCGATGTACGCGCCGACAACAAGCGCGAGGTACAGCCAATGGGCCGCCTGACGGCCCATTCGCACCGAGAACGTCCTCGCGCCAGCGCGCGCATCCTCGCCGATGTCGCGCCACTCGTTGCCGTGCAGGATGGCCGCGACGAGGAATCCGACGGGGACGCTGATCGCGAGCGCGCTCCAATCGATCGTCCCCGTGATCACGAAGTACGAGCCGGTGACCATCAGCGGACCCATGAGCATGAACACCAGCGGGATGCCGTAGGGGCTGAACTTGTATTGGAACGGCGGCGCGGTGTAGGTGTATCCGCCGATCAGCCCGGCGAGCCCGAGCGCCACGACCGGCCAGCCGCGGACCGAGACCAGGTAAAGGCCGAGGGCGAACGCGACCGCGAACGCGGCGACCGCCACGACATACGCCTCGCGGTCGGTGATACGTCCCTTGACGATCGCGTGGCTCGCGCGCGGCGAGACGATCGTGTCCACGCCCTTGCGAACGTCGTAGATCTCGTTGGTCACGTTCGTCCCGATGTGCAGCAGAACGCCGGCGACGAGCGAGACGAGGAACAACGTCCAGTCGAAGAGTCCCTCGACCGCTGCGAGCGCGCCGCCCACCGCGACCGGCACGGTCGACGCGGTGAACGAGAACGGCCGCGCGATCTCCCAGTACGCCCCGACGCGGTCGCGCAGGCCTGCCGCCGCGCTCTTCTGCTGCGTGCCGAGCGCTGCGCGCGCCGCGACCGTCCCGGCTTCGCCGGAGCCGTAGGCGACGGCGGCGTCGAGCACTGCCGCGACCTGATCCTCGTCCTGCACGACCGGCTGCAGGATCGGGAGGTCCATGCCCGCCTCGTGATATTCCCAGGTGCGATCCGCGATCTCGCGTCGGGTCCCGCAGAGGATGAACGCGTCGAGCAGATCGTCGGGGATGAGCCCACCGGCGGTCGTGTAGTCCTCTTTGCGCCACGCCACCGCGATGCGGTCACGCAGCTCGGGCTCGAATCCCGCGCGGTTCAGGGTCACATCCGAGAGGATGCTCATCATGAAGATCACGAACGGCTCGCGCTTCGCGCGGTTGAGCGCGTCACGTCGTGTGTCGCCGACGAGCGCCAGCAGGTAGCCTGCGACGTCGAGGTCGTTGGGGTCGCGGCCCGCTTCACGCGCGGCCTTATTCATCACGCGCAGCAGCTTCTGGAGGCCGGGGATCGATTCCGCGGGCCGGGCGAGATACCCGTCGCCCTTCTGGCCGGCGAGCACCATCACCGGTGAGCGATAGCCCGCGATGTAGATCGGCACGCGGTGGACCGGCGGGAACATCGGCTGGAGCGGCGGCAGGCCCGGCTTTCCGGACGGCATGCGCTCGCCCTTCCAGAGCGTGTGCAGCGTATCGATCGCCTCGCTCGACTTCGTGACGGCGTCGTCGGGCGCGTAGGGGATCCCCATCTGGCCGAGGCGCAGCGGAAGCGCCGAGCCGAGTCCAAGGAGGATGCGCTCCGGGGCCATCTCGTCGAGCGCGCTGATCGTCATGGCGATGAGGACGGGATGGCGGGTGAACGGGTTGAGTGACCCGAGGCCGATCTTGATGTCCGCGACCTGCGCCGCCACCGCGCTCGCGTAGGTCACCGCGTCGCGTTCGAAGTACGAGTCGTGGAACCAGAGCGACTCGAGCCCGGTCGCTCGCGCGCGCTCGGCCCACTCGACCGTCTCCGAGACGTCGCCACGTGCGTTGAGACCCAGACCGACGCGACGTGCGAGCGTAGCCATCTAGCTCGGACCTCCCCCGTTCAGCAGCGCCTCGGCGCGCTCGATCCGCGCGAGCGTTCTGTCTTTGCCCAGTAGCTCCAGCGATTCCCATAGTGGCGGACCAGCGGTGGATCCGGTGACGGCCACGCGGATCGGCGCGGTGAACTCCGGCACCTTCCAGCCCATCTCGTCGGCGATCCCGCGCAGACCGTGCTCGATCGTCGGCGCCGTGAATGGCTGCGCGTACCGCAGCGCGACCGTCGATTTCGCGAGCGCGCGCTCGATCTCCTCGGGCTGTCGCTTCTTTCCAACGAGAACAGACCGCTCGTAGGTGAGGTCGTCGGTGAACAAGAACGCGATCATGTCGCGCCCTTCCACCAGCGTGCGCATGCGCTCTCTGATGAGCGGGAGCGTCTTTCGCACCAGCGCGCGGTCCCAGTCCGCCGGCAGGAACGGCTCGAGCTCGTGCAAGAGCTCGTCCTCCGAGAGCCTGCGTATGTACATGCCGTTGAACCAGTCGAGCCGTGCACGGTCCCACTTGCCGCCGGCTCGCTGCACTTGGTCCATCCGCCACCGCTGGATGAGCTCGTCCATTGAGAAGATCTCTTCCTCGGTGCCCGGCGCCCAGCCGATGAGCGCGAGGTAGTTCACCATCGCCGCGGGAAGGTAGCCCTGCGCCTTGAACTCCTCCACCTTGGTCGCGCCGTGCCGCTTCGCGAGCTTCTTGCCATCGGGGCCCAGCACGTTCGGCACGTGTGCGTGCGGCGGGATCTCCCAGCCGAACGCGCGCCAGATCAGCAGGTGCTTCGGCGTAGACGGCAGCCAGTCCTCGCCGCGGAAGATATGCGTGATGTCCATGAGGTGGTCGTCGATGACGACCGCGAGGTGATATGTCGGGAAGCCGTCGGACTTCAGGATGACCTGGTCCTCGATCGTGTTGAGGGGCCACTCGATATGTCCGTAGACGAGGTCGTCCAGCGCGACGACGCCGTCGTCCGGCACCTTGAGTCGCACGACATGCGATTCCGTCTTGGCGCGCGCGCCCGCCTCTTTTGGGTCGATACGACGGCAGAGCCCGTCGTACCTCGTGATCTCCTTCCGCTGCGTCTGCTGGGCGCGCATTGCGGCCAGGCGCTCCTTCGAGCAGAAGCAGAAGTAGGCGGCGCCGCCGTCGACAAGGTCCTGGGCGCGCTGCTGATAGAGAGGCAGACGCTCCGACTGGACATACGGTGCGTACGGGCCACCCTCGCGCGGGCCCTCGTCCCACGCCACGCCAAGCCACGCGAGCCCGTCGTAGATCGAGTCGATCGCTCCGGCCACCAGGCGGTCCTGGTCGGTGTCTTCGATCCGCAGGATCAGCTTCCCACCGTTCTGGCGAGCGAAGAAGTAGTTGTACAGGGTCGTGCGGACGCTCCCGATGTGGAGCGAGCCGGTGGGGGAGGGCGCAAAACGAACGCGAACGGTCACGACGCCAAGTCTAGGTATCCTTGAAGGCGATGACCGTCACGACGCGCCGCGATCGGCGCGAACGCGAACGCACGAAACAGCAGCGCCGCCGCAGCAGTGGTGGCGGCGGTCCCGCGCCGCGGCGGATCGGACAGGGCTGGATCGTCCTGGTCGTCGTCGTCGGCTTGGTCGCACTGATCCTCGCCGCTCGCTCGGCCGGCGTGTTCGACCCGCCCGCGGCGAAGGTCGACCCGAACGCGACCGAATTCGACACCGCGGGCCAGGTCGTGGGCACGAAGATGGCCGACCTTGGCGCGGTCCACATCCCGAGCGGGCAGAAGGCTACGTACAACTCCGTGCCTCCCACGTCCGGCGAGCATTGGGCCGCGCCCGCGGGTCCCGTGCCGTGGGGCATCAAGGACACCACGATCCCGCCCGAGGCGACAACGCATAACCTCGAGCACGGCGGCGTCGTCATCGCGTACAACGCGCTCACGACGAGTGAGGTCGATCAGTTGAAGAGGATCGTCCGCGACATGCGATCGTCGGGCTTCAACAAGATCATCCTCGAACCGTACCCGGACCTGAAGGACGCGAAAGTCGCGTTGACCGCGTGGACGTGGCTCTACAAGCTCCAGAGTGTCGACCAGACCGAGATCATCAAGTTCCTGCGCGCGCACTACGATCCCGCGGAGGCGCCAGAGCGGGGAACGCCCTAGCTCAGGCGTCGCCCCAGTAGCGCTGCTCTGTCCAGGGGTCGCCGGTGTTGTGGTATCCGTTCCGCTCCCAGAAGCCGGGCTTGTCGACGTCGGAGAACTCGATCCCACGCAGCCACTTCGCGCTCTTCCACGCGTAGAGACGCGGGACGACGAGCCGGGCGGGAGATCCGTGTTCAGCGGTGAGCGGCGCGCCGTTCGCCCGCAGCGCGATCAGGCAATCGTCTCGCAGGCAGTGCTCGATCGGCGTATTCGCCGTGAAGCCGTACTCCGAGTGCGCGATGACGAACTTCGAGTCGGGCTTCGGCTTCGCGAGCTCGACGATCTTCGCGAACGGAACGCCTTCCCACTTCTGGTCGAGACGAGACCACGTGGTCACGCAGTGCATGTCCGCTTGGATCGCCGTCTGCTCGAGCTTCTGGAATTCCTCCCAGTCGAGCTTGATCTCGTTCTCGACGTTGCCGAATACGCGGATGTCCCAGGTCTTCGGACTCCACGGCGGCACCGGGCCGTAGTGCAGCACCGGCCACTTCTCCGTGAGGTACTGCCCGGGCGGAACGCGCGCGGCCGTCTCCGCGGGAAGGTCGGCCTTCTTGGCGAAGAACTTCATCTCGCTCGCTCCACGTGGCTCATTCGAGGCCTGATGCGCGCCGCAGCATCTTGAAGGTGTAGATCCCCGTGTCGTGACCGTCGCCCCACGACGGCGTAAGACCGTAGCGACCTACCGGGAACACCTCCTTCAAGGTCGTCTGCTCCTCGGTGAAGCGGGTGTCCTCGTTCACCTCGCCCTTGTACGCGCCTTCCCCATGACAGTACGCGCACATGCACGCGCGGCGCAGAGGCTCCCACGCGTACTCGCTCACGCTCCCATCGTCCCAGGTGACGCGCAGGACGCGCGCCGGGGCCACGATCTCCCAGTCGGTCGCGCGGTGGAAGACATCGCCCATACGCCCGATGATACGGACGTGGCGACCACCAGTGACTTCCAGAAGATCGAGATGCGCGTCGGGCGCGTCCTCGCTGTCGAGGACTTCCCGGAGGCGCGCAACCCGAGCTACAAGCTCATCATTGACTTTGGGCCGCACGGCACCCGCCGATCGTCCGCGGCCGTCCGCCGCTGGTACGAGAAGTCGGATCTCGTCGGTCGGCTTGTCGTTTGCGTCACCAATTTCCCGCCGCGGCGGATCGCGACCTTCGAGTCGGAGGTCCTCACGCTCGGCGCGATCGAAGAGGATGGACGCGTCGTGCTCCTCCGACCCGACGCCGATGCCGCGCTCGGGAGCCCGATCGGCTAGATCACCAGTCGAAGAAGATGAGCCGATCCGGCGGCCAGAACCGCAGGATCACCTTGCCGATGATGCGGTCGTACGGCTGGGCGCCGAAGGTCCGCGAGTCCTGTGAAGACATGCGGTTGTCGCCCATCGCGAAGAAATACCCCTCCGGCACTTTGTAAGGGTACTTGATGTCGGGGATCTGCGGCTGCGTGTTGCCACGCGTTTGCGGGAAGAAGCGCAGCCGTCCGTTGACGTAAAGGTTGCCTTCGCGCAGCTCGACCGTCTCACCGGCGACCGCGACGATCCGTTTGACGTAGGGGATCTGCGTATCGATGGTCGGGTTGAACACCACGATGTCGCCAGGCTGGGGCGAGACGAAGCGGTAATCGACCTTGCTCACGAGCACGCGGTCGTTCTGGAGCAGCGTCGGCTCCATGCTGCGCTGGCGGACCTCCGTGACCTGGACCACGAACAGGTTCAGGACGACCGAGATGATGACGGCGAGCGCGAGCGCCTGAACGATCTCTAGGATGGCGCGCCACGAGAACGGAGCATCGTTCACGGGCTCAGCGCGGTACGCCTCGGGGGTACTCAAGAGAGTCCAGTGTCGCATGTGAGCGGGTACATCGGCTCTAGTGGCGCTCGCTGGCCAGTTCCAGGATGGTGTCCATGGACACCATCATCTTCTGGACCTTCGCGGTCGTGGTCTTTGCCGGCCTCAGCCTGCTGTTCGCTCCGGACGCCAGGGACTTCCGGCGCCCCCAGGATCAAGTGGGCAGCTGGGCATCGCTCGCGGCGTAAGGCGGCGAATACCGTTTAGCGTTCACGCGTGACGCGCGCGCGCCTTCGTTTCCCGAGCGGCGATCCGATCGAGGTCGATCTCGCAGAGGTCATCGACTTCGGCCCCGAGATCCGCGGATTCCGCGCCTGGCTCGGTGCCGTATCGGCATCGGATCATGGTCGCTGGGTGATCCGATTCGCCGATGAGACCGTTCTCGGCTTCGAGCGCAGCGAGCTGAAGCGGATACGCGTCACACCTGACGGTGCCGACATCACGCTCGGCGACGAGCCGCGCACCCTCACCGTGGCTGAGAAAGACGTCGCGTCTTATGGCCCGGAGCCCGACGGTGTGCGTGCCTGGCTCGGGCGCCTTGCCCATGGGAAAGGTGAGGCACGGATCCGGATGCGCGACGGAAGCGAGGTCCGCTTCGCGATCGGCGATGGTCCGCACGTGACCTTCCGCGATCCGGCGGCGCCCCCTACCGGCTAGGCCTGCGCAAGCACATCAGGTCCGAGACGGGTGCTCCTGTCGAGAGGTGGCGATGATGCTATCCGTCGGCGGCGATCTGCTCCGCGACCTCGCGACCCAGGCGCGCGCTGTAGTTCGTGCCGCGGTCTTCGGGGTAGATCTGCGTCGTGTTCGCGACGTACAAGCCACGGCGCGGCGACCTGAATGGAAGGACACGGTGACGGTTTCCGATGCGCGGCACGGGCTGCGCGGCCTCTTCGCGGAAGGACCAGTACCGAAGCACGTCGCGCTGGTCGAAGCGCGGATTCATCTGGCCGAGCGCTGCGACGTAGTGGCGGAGCAGCTCCTCGGTGTTCATGCGCGTCAGGGGATCGCCCCCCGCGACGTAGTTCGACACGTAGAGGTAACGCGCCCGGTAGCGTTCAGGCGGCACGAGGTTGGTGTGCTCGACGAGACCGAGGAACGGCACGTTGCTGTCGGCGATGTTCGTCCAGTAGGTCGGGCTGTACTGACGGCGCAGCTCGAGCAGCAGGACGACCGCGGTCTCGTAGCTCCAGTCGTCGAGACCGCGCTTCCAGTCTGCGGGCCACTCGGCGAGCCGGCTGGTGATGAAGGTCGGCGTCGTGAAGAGCACCACATCGGCGCTTCCCTCGAGCGCAGGCTCCGCTGGTGACTCGCCGGCGCGCCGCCGGAACGCGCCCGGGCCGGCGCATTGCAGCCGATAGCGGGGGCCGCCGTCGGCTGCGCCCTCCTCGGTGACGCGCAACACCTCGCGGTCCACCACGATCTCGCCGCCCGATCTTCGGATCTCGGTGGCGAGCGCCTGACAGATGGAGCGGAACGATCCGCGCGGGTAGCCGAGCTGCTCTTTCGTCGCTCCGCCCCCGCGAAGCTTGCGGCGCAGCCGGAACTTCGACCACAGCCAAGCGAGGGGCACGCGCTCGCTGTCGGCGCCGAACTTTCCGAGCATCAGCGGCGTCCATACCGATTCGAGAGCGCGCTCGCCGGAGGCTCTGCGCAGCCAGTCGAGCGCGCCGATGTCGTCCATGTGCTCCCAATCGGTCCGCGCCGTGAGCCGCAGCACCGAGTATCCGAGTCGCATGCGATCGAGCAGAGGAAGAGGGCGATAACGGAGCAGGTCGAGCGGGCTCACGAAGGGCCACACCCTCCCGCGCGCCCAGATCCCCACCGACGACGTGTGCCACTCCAGCTCGCCTGGGAGTAGCTCGTCGTGCAGCGCGATCATGTCGCTGTCGCTCTGGAACAGGTGGTGGTAATAGCGGTCGATCCAGACGCCGCTCCCGAGGTCGAACGCGCTCGCCTGGCCCGAGACGTCGGGCCACCGCTCATAGAGCGTGACGGGGTGGCCGCGGCGCGCGAGCTCGCGGCCGGCCACCAGCCCGGCCACGCCTGCACCGACGATCGCGACCCGCCGCGGCACCAGGGCACAGGATGCGCGAATCTGTTGCGCGATGCGCGCTGGGGTCCTTGCGGTTCCGCTGCTTGTGCTGTTGTCAGTGGTGGTGCTCGTGCCCAATCACCCCGCCGGCCGCGACCCGGCCGAGGACTCCGGGGTCTTCTTTTACGCCGCGCAGCGCCTCCTCGACGGCGGCGCGCCGTACCGTGACATCTGGGATCACAAGCCGCCGGGCGTGTATCTCGTCGACGCTGTTGGCCTTGCCCTCGGACGCCAGACCGGCGTCTGGCTGCTGCAGGTCGGTTTCCTCGCCGCCGCGGCGCTCCTTGGGTATCGCGCGCTTCGTCGCGACTTCGGGGCCACAGCCGCGCTCGTCGCGTCTCTCGCGTGGCTGGTCGCCTTCCCGCGGCTCTTCCTCGAGTACGGGCAGACCAGCTTCGTCGAGCTCTATGCGCTGCCACTCCAGTTCGGCGCGCTGCTGCTCCTCAGGGAGCCCAGATCGCTATCGACGGGGCGTGCGGTCGCGATCGGTGCGCTCGGCGCGACCGCGCTGCTCTTGAAGCCGACCCTGGTAGGGATCTGGATCGCTATCGCGCTCGTGACGCTCATCCAGCGGCGCCGCGGCGCCCTCGCATCGCTGGCTGCGGTCGCCCTGGGCGCGATCGGGCCGATCGCGATCGTCGCGGCCTGGGCCGCGGCACGCGGCGTCCTCGGGGAGATGGTGGATCAAGCGCTCCTCTACAACCGCGCGTACGCGGCGTTCGCGCCCGCATCCGATCGGGTCGAGGCCATCCTGGCCGGCCTGCGGCTGACACTGCCCTCCGGTCTTGCCGTCGTAGCGGTCGGCGCGTGGCTGTATGCGGTATTCACCCGACGCTTCGCTCCGACCCTGCTCACCGTCGCTCTCGTCGCGTTCCCGATCGAGCTCGCGCTTTCGACGTGGGGCCGCGGCTATCACTACTACTTCATCGCCTGGCTGCCGTCGATGGCGGTCCTCGCCGCGTTCGCTGTGAGCGAGACGCAGCGCATCGCTCCCGCGCGCATCGCGCGACCTGCGCTGACGCTCGCGGTCCTGGCGATGTCCGTTCTGCCCGCGTTGCTCGTGACGCGTCTGGCGCTGACCACCGACGATGGGCGGTTCCGCTCCGCGGCGGCATACGTCGCCGCCAACACGCGACCCGACGACACCGTGCTGATCTGGGGCTCGCATGCGGAAGTGCTGTTCCTCGCGGACCGGCGGTCGCCGACGCGTTACGTCTACCAGTACGCCGCGCTGTCGACCCGCGGCTACGCGACACCCTCACGTATCGCCGAGTTCCTTGCGGATCTCGAGCGCGCGCGGCCAGCGCTCATTCTCGACGCGTCGATCGAGAGCTTCGTCACACCGCCGCTCGATCTCGCCGGCCTGCGCGGGTGGGTCTCGCCCGAGCCGCAGTACGCGCCGCTGCCCGAGCTCGAACGCGTGGTCGAGTTCATCACTTCGAATTACGACCGCGCCGGTGCGGAGCCCGCCACGGGCTGGCCCCTGTGGCGGCTACGCGCGCCTTAGCGCCAGTCGGCGCTGACTCGCGAACACGCCGGGCGCCACGGCGACGAGTACGCGGTCGATCAGGTCGACGACACGCATCGCGGCCCATGGGAGAGGGAGATAGGGCACGGTCGCGGTCACGCCGCCTGAGTTGAAATGGACGAAGAACTCGGACATCCCCGAATCGACGACCACGAACTCGGGGTAATGCTCGCGAAAGCGATCGAGATCATCGAACAACAGATTCGGGATGGCGCAGTTCGCGCCCCACGGGTCACTTGCGTCGTTGCACGGTCGGGTGGCATCGAACGGATCGGCGGAAAAGTCGTAGTCCTCGTGACGGGTCGCCCGGAGCGCGATACGCGTTGTGAGCGAGCAGTTGCATTCCTGGATGAGCAGGTGACCGCCCGGCCGGAGGACGCGCGCGGCGCCGCGAAAGAAACGGTCGGGATACGCAACGTGGTGGATGACGTTGTTCGCGATCAGGACGTCGACGCTCGCGTCCGCATACGGCAGCTCCTGGGCGTCGACGATGCGCTTCGCCCACGGCCGCGGCTCGGCATCCGTGAGCTCGAGCGTGCCCGCCCGCAGGAATAGCTCACTGAAGCCGGCGCCGCAGCCGATCTCCACGGCGTAGCTCTGCGGCCCGATGTAACGCTGCATCCATGAGAAACGCTTGTTCAGCAGGAACCTCATGTTGGAGCCGGGGCGCTTCTCGTATTCAGCGCGCGCGCGCCTGGCGTCACCAGCGTACCGAACGAGCATGGGTGGCTTGCTGCGGTGGTGATCAGTTACGGCACGACACCCAAACAACGCTTCGCTGTGTCATTCCCTCGGCCGTCCATTCCACTGCCGCGAACTTGACCGCCCCGCTCTTCCCGGCGGGCGGAAGACATTCGGCGCGGCCGCCCCCATGCACGCTTCCCGTCGAGTCCGTCCAGAAGATGCCGTCGACGGGTATGCCGTACACGCGCCCGTCCGGTGCTTGCGCCGATACCTGGCCTACTCCTGATTGCGCATTGCCGCTGAGCACGAAAACCCTCGAGGGACCCCCAGCGGCGATGTAACCCGCTGCGCCGGCGAGGAGCGCCGTCGCGACGAGGATGCCGAGCCAGCGAAGATTCCATTCCATCACTTTCACCTCAGTGTCTGCGGGACCGATGCTCGGCGGACACTAGCCGAACATCGCATTCACGCGGGGAGGCGACCCCACACGATGCGCGCGACGCCGATGATCGCGAGCGCCGCGGCGGTTGACCACGCGATCGCTGACACGAGCGGCGCGGCGAAGTCGGTGCCGGACTGAAGGGCATGGAAGAAGATCGCGACGAAGGCGACGTAGCTCGTGCGATGGATCCACGTCCAGAGCGTGTTGTTCATGCGGCGCTTCAGCCAGCTCGTGACCGTGACGACCATGATGATGTCGAACGCGATCGTCCCGAGCCCGATCGGGAGGAAGTACGGCGCGTACGGATTGACGAACGGCACGACCACGTCGATCGGGCGGATCTGCGCGGTCTTGTCCAGCAGCAGCGCGATGATGTGAGCGAAGACGAGCGGCAGCCACAGCGGCGTCGTGAAGTCGTGCAGCTTGCGCATCGCGCGGTTCGACGCGAGGAAGTCGAGCACCGAGGTCCGCAGCGCCTCACCGGTGAGCACCGCCAGCGATAGCATCGCGAACGCGGTCAGGCCGGTGATCCGCGCGATGAACCAGAACGTGAGGTCGTCCACCGGACAAGGCTAGCGAGCCACGGTACGCTCGCGTCGCCGTGTCAACCGAGTCGCTCTGGCGCCATGCCGATTTCCTGAAGCTTTGGACGGGTCAGACGATCTCCGAGTTCGGCTCGGTGGTCACTCGAACTGCCGTGCCGCTCGTCGCATTGCTGGTCCTCGGGGCCGGTCCGCGCGAGATGGCGGCGCTCGTCGTCGCAGCATCGACCGCCGTTCTCCTCGTCGGATTCTTCGCTGGTGCCTGGGTCGATCGACTCCCGCGCCGTCCGGTGCTGATCTGGACCGACATCGTGCGCGCCGCGCTGCTCTTCTGGATCCCCGTCGCCTATGCCTTCGACCTTCTTCGCATCGAGCAGCTCTACATCGTCTCTTTCATCCAGGCCGCGCTCGGCACGCTGTTCCGTTCCGCTTACCGCTCATACCTGCCGTCGCTCGTCGGACGAGATCGTCTGGTCGAAGGCAACAGCAGACTGGCGACGAGCTCATCGATCGCTGAGATCGGCGGCCCCAGTCTCGCGGGGGCGCTCGTTCAGATTGTGAGCGCGCCGTTCACGATCCTCGTCGACGCCGTCTCGTTCCTCGTCTCTGCGATCTCGCTGATCGCGATCCGCGTTCGCGAGGTCGGCCGCCCCGAGCGCATTCGCGGCCCCATCGTCCGTGAGATCGTCGAAGGGCTCTCCGTCGTGCGCCGGCACGCGCTGCTGCTCCCCCTGGCGGCAAGCTCGGTGACCAACCATTTCTTCGGGTCGTTCTATGCGGCGCTGTACACCCTCTATCTGCTCAACGACCTCGGCCTCACGCCGTTCTTGCTCGGCGTGGTCATCTCCGCCGGGGGCGTGGGATCGCTCGTGGGATCAGTGTTCGCCGGACGCGTGATCCGTCGGATCGGCATCGGGCGCTCGATCGTCGTCCTGTTCATCGGGAGCTCGGCGATCGGGATCCTGACGCCGCTTGCGACGGGACCGCTGTTCCTCGCGACGTTGATGGTGTTTCTCCCACAGCTCATCGGCGACGGGCTCCAGACGATGGAAGGCATCGCGAGCATCACATTGCGCCAGGCCGTCACTCCTGATCGGCTGCTGGGCCGCGTCAACGCGACGCTCGACGTGCTGGATCACGGGGTTGCGCCACTTGGCGCGCTCGTCGGGGCGGTGATCGCAGAGAGCTTCGGCGTCCGGACCGCGATCGCGGTCGCGTGGATCGGTATGGCTTCGGGTGTCCTCTTCCTCTTGTTCTCGCCACTGCCGCGACTCACCTCGGCCGTACCAGCGGCGGACGAGGAAGCAGCCGCGACCTAGTAGATCGCGTCGCCGGCGTAGTCCCACGGAAGAAGCGAAACATCGTGCGGCTCGTCGCCATGCTCGCGAGCCACATCGGGACGAAGCCGAGGACCGCGATGAGGAGGAGCACCGGCTGTAGCACGTACAGCGCGGCAGCCACGCCAACGATGAGGGCGGCGCCGCGGATGAGCCCGATGGCCGCGCCCGCCACGCCCATCATCCGGCCCATCGCGTTCATCGCCCGCCGGAGCAGGTCCTGGAATTCCGGCGCCTCGAAGCGCTTCAGGTCGATCGCGATGATGCGGTCGAACAGGACCGAGTTCGTGTGCCGCTCGACGATCGCCGACAACAACGACTGCTGCTGGTTCTGCACGAGGTTGGCGGCGCTCCCGAGGAGCGACAGCCCGATCGTCGCGACCAGCAGCTGCCCGACGCGTCCGACGTCGCCGCCGCTTCCGGTCGCGAGCACGGCGGCGATGAGGTCGCGCGTGATGACGAGCTGCGCGCCGACGATGACGGCGCTCACGGCCTGCGGCGCGAGGCTTACCAGGAATCGCCGTGGCGCGGCATCCCACACCAGGCGGAAGGACGAGGCGAGCACGCGGGGCACGCGCTTGAGCTGGCGGCGCTCGGGTGGGATCTCGGGCCGCTCGCCGCGATGGTCGCGCCCTTAGAAGATCACGCTGCGAGGTTAAAGGTCGCCGCTATTGCGAGGTCACCTTCATCTCGTTCGGGATGACGTGGATCCATGGCTGTCCCGGCGAAAGCAGGATCGCCTCCCCGGCGGTGTTCTTGAACACGAAGGGCGAAGCGTCGTCCTTGCGCGACCACGTGCCGTCCTGGCGCAGACCGTCGCGGAAGACGGTCGCCGGGCCGGTGCCGGTCATACGCATGTCGTTCGAGAGCGCGCCCGAAGCATCGACGATGTCGGGTACATCCCAGATCTCGGTCTGGATGATCACCACGTCCGTCGCCGCCACGGGCTTGCTCGTGACCGCATCCACATCACGGACGGCCCGCCCGGCGGCATTCTGGAAGCGCGCATACGCCTTCGTCGCGGCGTCGTACTTGTAGCTCACGGCGGATGTGTCAGCGCGATAGGGGATCGAGATCTCTGTCGCCAATGCGCCCCCGGTCATGCCCGCGAGCGTGGCGGGGTGGTCCGACGACACGAGGAATGCCCACCTGGGGATGTCCTTCGCTGTCTCGGCACCGAGCTTCTTCAGGTTCTCGCGCTGGTTCGCGGCGCTGGTGAAGAGGTTGTACGGCGCGGCGCGGAAGTTCACCCGGAAGTAGCCCTGGCTGTGGTCGGCGGAGAGCTCGACGTACTTGCCCCCCTCGGCGTCTTTGCTGATGAGCGACCACGCATGAGCGGAGGTGCCCGAA
>JANNHF010000269.1:0-5587 GCA_031404235.1 Chloroflexota bacterium | reverse complement strand
CAGTGGCAATTCGTCGCGAAGTCCGGCGGCGTCGAGGTCTGGGACAACGGCGGAGCGACGCCGCGCCTCGTTCGCATCGCTCCGTCGGTCGCGGTCGTGCCGCTGAATCCCGCCCAGCCGCTCGGCTTCGTGCAGAAGGGCGTCTATCGCGGGAACCTCCGCTTCACGAGCCTCGGCGGCACGCTGCGCGTCGTGAACACCGTCACCTGGGACGACTACATCCGCGGCGTCATCCCGCTCGAGATGCCCACCAGCTGGCATCCGGAGGCGCTGAAGGCGCAGGCCTACGCCGCGCGTTCATACGGATACAACTCGTACAACGGCGCGGCCGACTACGACGTGAGCGACGACCAGGCGGACCAGTGCTACGGCGGCTCGCGCGTTGAAGTGGCTTCGACGAACGCCGCGGTGACGGCGACCGCGGGGAAGCTCATCACCTATAACAACGCCGCGATCCGCGCGTACTTCGCGAGTTCCAACGGCGGCTACACGCTCCCCTACGGCTGCTTCGGCAACCGCGTGGTGCGCAGCGGTGGTACGTGGGCGTGCACGCCGGATCCGAACCAGCCGTTCCTCGGCGCGATCCCGGACCCGGCCGACCGCGCGGTCACGAGCCCCGCGAATCCGCGCGCGTCGTGGACCGTGACGCTCACCGGTGCGGAGATCCGCGCTGCGGTGCTGCGCTGCAATGGCGCCGACATCGGCGCGCTGCAGTCGGTCGATCTCTCGAACCGCTCCGTGCCCGTGATCGGTCACGTCATCTCGGTGCGCATCGCCGGCTCCGCCGGTTCGGTCGACCTGCACGGCGAGAGCTTCCTGCGCACCTGCCTCGGGCTGCGCTCGACGATGGTGAGGCTGCAGCCCTTCTAAGGCGCAACCCGCTAACCCTTGGACTCTTGCCGTCCATAGTTAAGGTTATGTGCTAACCTTAAACAAGAGATGAAGAAGTTCAAGGTAGGCCGCCTCGTCAAACGCACCTGGAAAGCCGACATGGGCGCGTACGGCGGCCATAAGGCGCGGCAATCGTTCGGATACGAGGCCTTTGTTCCAGAAACGATCGCCGATCAGGACTTTGTGCTCAAGGCCGAAGTGGCCGCCGTCGTTTCGCAGGCGGAGTCGGCGGTCCAAGAGCTCAATCAGTACCCGCCAGCTTTCGGCTCGTTCGAAGCGCTTGCACGGAACCTCCTCCGTGCCGAATCGATCGCAAGCTCTCGCATCGAGGGTCTCGAGTTGTCGCATCGGCGTTTGGCGAAAGCCGCTTACGCGTCCGGAAAGACGCTCGATGTCACCGCCGAGTCGGTACTGGGGAATATGCGTGCGATGGAAGCCGCCGTGAAGCTAGGTTCTGCGGCGAGGCACCTGATGGCGAAGGACGTCATCGAGCTACACCACGTGCTCATGTCGGCGACCAGAGACGCACACATCGCTGGCGTCGTGCGGACCAAACAGAACTGGATTGGCGGGGGCGCGACCAGTCCTCGCAACGCCGACTTCGTTCCGCCGCCGCCCGAGTTCGTCGATGCGCTACTCGTCGATCTCGCCGAGTTCCTGAATCGTGAGGATCTGTCCCCGGTGGTCCAGGCCGGGATCGCGCATGCCCAGTTCGAAACGATTCATCCGTTTGCCGACGGGAATGGGAGGGTCGGTCGCTGCCTGATCCATGTTGTGTTCCGCCGACGCGGCCTCGCGCAGAGGTACGTTCCCCCTGTGAGTCTCGTCCTGGCGACGGACGCGCGCGCATACGTGCGTGGCCTCACGGACTATCGAGGTGCGTTGCTGGACGAGTGGACGGGGATATTCGCCGCGGCCACCAAAACGGCGGCCATGCAGGCCCGGTCATTCGCCGACCGCGTTGCCGAGCTACAAGAGCGATGGCGCATCGCGGCTGAGCGACCGCGTGCTTCGTCCGCCGCCGACAAGCTCATCACGATCCTCCCCGCCTACCCGATCGTCGATCTGAACCGCGTGCGCGAAATGCTGGGTGTTTCCGGTCCGGCGGCATGGGGTGCTCTTCGGCGGCTCGAGGGCGCAGGAGTCCTGAAGCAGATCACTGTCGGTCGCCGCAATCGTGCGTACGAGGCTGCGGACCTGTTCGAGGTCGTCGATGAGTTCGAGCGCGAGCTGGCAACGCCACCGGGCAAGACAGCGCCGGCGAGACGCGCGCCGCGTATGTGACGTCAGGCGCGCGCGAGCACCGGCTTCATCGTCGATCGCTTGGCATCGCGCTCGGCCCCGGCCGTGAGCAGCTGAGCGAGTCTCGCGACGCGCGCCGCGCCCTTCGGGTCGAGCCGGTAGTAGATCCAGGTGCCGCGCCGCTCGGAGATCACGAGGCCGGCCTCCCGCAGCACCTTCAGGTGGTGCGAGACGGTCGGCTGGCTGACGCCGCAGCAATCCGTGAAATCGCAGGCGCACACCTCTTTGTCGGAGGCGAGCTGCCGCACGATCGCGAGGCGCGTCGGCTCGGCAAGCGCCTGGAGGATCTTCACGTCGTCCATGCCGCCGACTATATCGACAGCCCTAGATATTGACAAGCATCAATATGCTGCCGCATGCTGCGGCGGAAGGTCAGGTCGCGGCTCATTCGGTGGGGCACAAGGTGGGGCACAAGGTGGGGCACAGGGAGGACGCGTCGATGTTGAACAGGGAGCTTCCGGTGACGGTGATCGGCGCAGGCCCGGTGGGCCTCGCGGCGGCGGCGCAATTGATCAAGCGCGGAGCTACGCCGCTCATCCTCGAGGCCGGCGCATCCGTCGGCGCGAGCGTTCTCCGCTGGGGCCACGTGCGGCTCTTCTCTCCGTGGAAGTACGACATCGACCCCGCCGCGCGCGAGCTGCTCGGCCGCTCCGGCTGGACCGCGCCCGATGACGAGGGCTATCCGACCGGTCGAGAGCTGGTCGAGTCGTACCTCATACCGCTCGCGTCACTTCCCGAGGTCGCTCCACACGTGCGTCTCGACCACCGCGTGACCTCCGTGACGCGCCTTGGATTCGACAAGATGCGCACCGCCGGCCGCGAAGACGCGCCCTTCGCGATCACCGTGGCGACGCCATCGGGCGAGAGGCAGCTGCTCGCCCGCGGCGTCATTGACGCCTCGGGCACGTACGCGCTCCCCAATCCGCTTGGTGGGAGCGGAACGCCTGCGCGCGGCGAGGCGGAAGCCGCGGCGCGGATCCACTACGGCATCGCGGACGTTCTCGGCCGCGACCAGGCGCGATACGCCGGTCGCCGCGTTCTCGTCGTCGGCAGCGGCCACTCCGCCTTCGACGTCCTCATCGATCTCGCGAGGCTCGCGGAGTCGGCGCCGCGCACGACCATCACCTGGGTCGTCCGTCGGCCATTCGCGGACTCGAAGTACGGGGGCGAAGCGAATGACGCGCTGCCGGCGCGCGGCGCGCTCGGCACGCGGATGCGCGCGCTCGTCGAGCGCGGCGCCGTCCGCCAGGAGGTGCTCCGGATCTCAGAGCTCAGGACGACGGCGGACGCCGTGTACGTGAGCGACGGCGACCGCGAGCTCGGGCCATTCGACGAGATCATCGCCACGACCGGATCCCGACCCGACCTCGCACCGCTGCGCGAGCTGCGCGTGCGTCTGGACGACATCCTGGAGGCGCCGCCGGCGCTCGCCCCGCTCATCGACCCGAATGTCCACAGCTGCGGCACCGTCCCGCCGCATGGCGCGCGAGAGCTCGCGCACCCGGAGCGGGACTTTTACATCGCCGGGATGAAGAGCTACGGCCGCGCCCCGACGTTCCTGATGCCCACCGGCTACGAACAGGTGCGGTCGATCGCGAGTGCGCTCGTGGGCGACGCGGCAGGAGCCGCGAGCATCGAGCTCGTGCTGCCACAGACCGGCGTGTGCTCGGGCGGTAGCGACTGCTGCGACGACCCGGCCACGGACTGCGGCTCGCCGACGAGCACCTGCTGCGGCACCGGCGATGCGGTCATCCCGCTCACGTCGCTTACGACTCGGTAGTAGCCTGTGGTCGAAATGACTACGCTCCGAGGCGCCCCATGAGCAAGTCGGTGTCGAAGACAAAGGCAACGACCACATCAGCTTCATCGCCTGTGCACCTGCGCATGCCGGCCGCGCTGCGCCAACGCCTGCGAAACTTCGCCACCGAGCGCAGTCTCGGCGAATCTGCTGCGCTCCGGCTGCTGATCTCGGAGCATCTCGACCACGTGGAGTCGGAGCGCGAGCTGGCCGAGGCTGAGCGCTGGCAGTTCAAGCAGGTCTATGCGACCTGGGACCAGTACAAGCGCGGCGAGCTCGGAACTGTTTCGCGCGAGGAGATCGGTCAAGTCTTCAGGAACGCTCTGGAAGGTCGGGAGCCGAGCGCGCGGAGGAAGTAGACGCCCCGCACCGAATATTCCGTCCCGTTCAAAGCCGATCTCGCGCGTGTTACGAGCCGCCTCCACGACGAACAGGCGTGGTCCTGGCTAGCGCGGCTTTGGCATGAGATCGACGTCGTCGACGATCTGCTTGGGCAATTCCCTGAGGCGGGCGTTGAGCTCGCGCGCGACGGAGCGATGACCGTCCGCAGGCTGCGGCTGCAGCACGCCCCCTTCTACGTCTGGTACATCGTCGACCTGCGCAAGGACCGTGCCGTGACATTCTTTCGACTCTTCCACGTGCGACAGCTCACGCCCGAGCCCCGTCTTCCGTAGGTCAGCTTGCGTACTCCCTCTGCAGTAGTCGTGTTCCAGTGACCAAGCAGGCGCACTAGCCGTCCCGAGCATCGACACCAGAACGATTCGGCGGTAACGCCCGCGCGGTCTCATCGTTCCCCGATGTACAGGGCCACGTCTCTGGCGCAGAATCACGACAAGCGTCGGGGAGCGTGGCAAGGAAGTAAGGGGGTCCGGTGAGCCGACGCTGGTCACGCCTGCGCCTCGCGTCTCTCATCGCCCTGTTCCTGCTCGCCCTTTTCCCCAGTTTCGGTCCGCCTGCGCACGCGTCCCCCCGCGCGTCCGGGCTGATCGTCGCGAACGAGGTCGTTCAGACGCGGCCGGCCGCGCGCGAGCTCGGCGAGCTCAGCCGCCCGAGCGCGTTCCCGGTGGGCTCTGACGCGGGAGCCACGGGCGGCGACACGCTTCTCTTCACCTCCCAGGTCGTCGACGCCGGGCAGCTGTTCGACCGCATCGGCACGCGCTGGGTGGCGGCGCACGGGGCCGAGGAATCGATCTACGTCGAGGTGCGCGTCTCCAAGGACGGCGCGGCGTGGACCGACTGGACCGCGCTGCCGCACGACGAGGACCTGCGCGACTTCGATCGCAACGAGCAGTACGCGGGACCGTTCGAGTTCCCGGTCTCGCGCTACGCGCAGTACCGCACCTGGCTCACCGGCGGCGACACGAACGCGCTGGGGCAGATCGGGCTGACGTTCATGGATGTGAGCGACGTGAACGCGGGACCGGTCGCGCAGCTGATGAACGACCTCACCGGAGCGTTCGCCGACATGTGGCACAGCTACGCCGACGCCGCGCCCACGGGCGCGCAGAAGATCCTCACGCGGCAGGACTGGGGCGCCGACGAGAGCCTCATGAAGTGGGCGCCCAAGTACCAGCGCGTGCAGAAGGCGATCATCCA
>JANNHF010000268.1:0-7356 GCA_031404235.1 Chloroflexota bacterium | reverse complement strand
ATCGCTGTGAGTGTTTGCAGGTAGCGCAACTGCATCGCCTGCGGCGCCTGCGCCAGCTTCTGCGCCGCCTCCAGCAGCTTGTCGGACGCCTGCAACTCGCCTTCGGCGCTTGAAGCTCGCCTCGATCGTGTCGGAGAGCGTCTTCACCGCGAGCGTCTTGGCGAGCCCGGGCACGCCCTCGATCAGCAGATGCCCGTTACAGAGGAGCGCCAGCAGGAGCCGGTTCACCAGGTAGTCCTGGCCGACGATGACCTTGCGGATCTCGTGCAGGACCGGTGCGATGAAATCGCCTCGCCGCAGGACCGCTTCGTTGGACGTGGGCGGCCGGTACGTCTTCATCGTCGCCAAGCGTACCGGCTTCCCTAGTGGCTGGTTCGGAAACTGTCCTTCGCTGCGCCTTCGCGCACATTTCGGCGGTCCACGCGAGCCTAGCGGGAGCTCAGCTCCTCGAGCACTTCTTTCGCATGGCCGTCAGCCTTCACGCCGTACCAGGCCCTCTTGATCTTCCCGCGCTCATCGACGAGGAACGTGGAGCGGATCACACCGTCCCCGCGGCCGGGCCGGTCGCCCCAGGCGCCGTACGCAGAGTGCGCCTTGCGGTCCGGATCGCTGAGAAGCGGGAACTTCAATGAGAACTTTTCCTGGAACGCGCGGTGTGATGCGGCATCGTCGCGGGAGACGCCGAGCACGGGGATGCCCAGTGCCTGGAAGGCGGTCAGGTTGTCGTTGAACTGGCACGCCTCGACCGTGCACCCCGGCGTGTCGTCCTTCGGATAGAAGAACACGACGTACCTCTTGCCCCGCATCGCATCGGTCGAGACCAGCTTCCCGTTCTCATCGGTCAGCGCGAAGGTGGGCGCGGCATCGCCGGAACTCAGCTCCATGGATCTTCTCCTCGTGGTGGCAATACCGGAGTCTATGAGCCGGAGATCATCCGCGACGCGTTGCGTCGCGCGAGCGCCATGACGGTGAGCATGGGGTTCACGCCGGCCGCGCTCGGGAACGCGCTCGCGTCGGTGACGTACAGCCCGCTCGTCCCGCGCACCTGTCCGTCCGGATCCGCGACGGAGTCGGCCGCGCCGGCTCCGATGCGACAGCTGGACATCTGGTGCGCGGAGAACAGCGTCACGCGGTTGGGCGCGACGCCGCGGCGCTCGATCTCCGCGACGAACGGCTCGATCGGACCGCCGTCGTGCAGCAGTGGCGGCGTGTGCAGCGTGAACACGCGACGCGCGCCGGCGGCGACGTGGATGCGCGCGCACTCGACCATCGCGCGCGTCAGCAGGCGTCGCTCGATCTCGCCGCACGCGTAGTCGATGTTGGGCTCGCCGTCCCGGTCGATCGTGATGCGACCCTCGCCGCGGTCGCGGACGATCGCGATGAAGGGAGCCGCATGTCGCGCCTCGGACATGCGCTCGCGATGCGATCGGCTCCCCCACCACGGGAACGATGCGGCAAGGATGCCCGGGTAACCCTGCGGGCATTCGATCCGGAATCCGTACGCGCCTTCGATCTCCGCGAAGGCGTCGCCGAGCACGGATTGCGGGACGCCCGACCAGATCCCGCCGAGGTCCTCGTCGTACAGACCGACCGCGAGCGACACCGGGTGCAGGTGCAGATGGCGACCTGCCTGGGACGTGGCGATGCCCGAGCGGAGGAGCAGCGCCGGCGAGAAGAGCGCCCCGCCCGCGAGGGCCACGAGCGGAGCGCGGACGCGGATCTCTCCACCCGGCACTCGCGCGACCACGCCGGTGACGCGCCCGTCCGCGGTCTCGATGCGCCGCGCGTCGGTCGCGTGCAGGATCTCCGCGCCACGAGCGCACGCGTCGGCGAGGTACGTGCGCAGCGTCGAGCACTTCGCGCCGCGACGGCAGCCGAGGGTGCAGTGGCCACAGTCGCCGCAGCCGTTGACGTTGCGCGCGATCGTCGCGCTCGCAAGGCCGAGCGCTCCGAGGCCGCGCTCCAGCACCGCGTTCGGGCCGTTGCGCGCGCTCTCGTCGGTGTCGACGTCGATCCGCGCACTGACGGCGTCGTAATGCGGGTCGAGGTCATCGATGCCCGCGGCACGCCACTCCTCGCGGACCGTGGGCATCAGCCGGAGCGACGTGTTCCAGTTCACGATCGTGCCCCCGCCGACAGCGGAGCCCGCGAGGATCGCGATGGCGCGGTCGCGCGTCGCGGCGATGCCGCGGTCAACGAAGAGCGCCGCGTATGCGGAGAGCTCGCGTCCATCGAACTCGGCCTCGGTGCGAAGCACCGCGCGCTCGAGCACGACGACCCGCTGGCCGGCCGCGGCGAGCTCCGCCGCGACCACGCCGCCGCCGGCACCGGAGCCGATGACGCACGCGTCCGCGTCGATCGTCTCGCCCGCGACAGGCCGGCGCGCGCGCAGCATCGTGGGCTGGGCCAGAGGTGGGAGCGGTGGACGCGCGTAGCCGCTCCCGGTCGCGTAGGGCGAACCGTCCTGTCCGTACGTGTACAGGAGGACGAGCCGCTTCATCACCTGGAAGGCGCGACGCTTCAGGGGCAGTGGACTGGCGGCCCAACGCCTCAGGTACTCCTCGCGTTCCTCCTGCCCAAGCGACGTGAAGCGAATGGCGCGACCGCTGAGCGCGAAGTTGAGCACCGGAGACTCGATGGTGTCGAGCAGCTGATCCAGCTCCGCGACGAGCGCGGGCCGTCCGAGCGCGGTGACCTCGGCGCGCACCACGCGATGCACCCCCAGGCGGCTCGCGCTGGGCAGGTCGACATCACCGGGGACGAATGCGTCGCAGAGTGCGGCCAGCGTCCGATCGCGATCGGTCATCGCGACGCGGAGGCTAATGCGGCGGGCGAATTATTGGGTCGGAAGCTCCGCGCGCCGTCCGATCACCGGCAGTGACTCGCCCAGCGTCAACAGCACGGGGACGATGCGGCTCTTCAGCAGCTCGGGCCGCACGGTCTGTTCGTAGAACGCGAGCGTCATGTCGAACTTCGCCAGCTGATCCGCGGCGAGCGGTGAGCTCGTGGCGGCCGACGCCAGCGTCTTCAGCATCGCTGGGTCCGCGAACATCGCGAGCGACGGATTCGCGGCGGCGAGCGCTTGCACCGCGGCGATGTCCCCAACCTCGATGGTCGCCTTCCCGTGCAATGGCGAAAGCCAACCGTCGAGTGCAAGCACACCGAGGATCGCGACGTAGACAGCCACCGTCGCCGTGACCGCCCCGAGCGGGATCCCGACGACCTGATCGAACCGCCGTAGCGCTGGGACCCGGTATATGAGTCCAACGAGAACGCCGCCGACGCGACCGAGGATCGTCCCGCCGATGAACAGCGCGACCACGCCGAGTCCGAGCCCAGCGGTCCCCGAGGGCACGATGCCGTTGAGCGGGCCAGCGTAGAGCGAGGCGATCGAGAGCAGCGCGCCGCCCAGCGCGATGAGCGGGAGGACGAAGCCCTTCCGCCACCCGGCGACCGCGCCGAGGAGGACCGCTCCGAGGATCACGATGTCTGCCATGTGCCGGGAGTCTACGTGTCAGGATTCGGCGGATGTCTCGGATAGGGATCGCGCTCGGTGCGGTGCACGAACGGCCATTTGCCGACGTCCTCGCGTTCGCGCGCGCGGCCGAGGCGTACGGCTACGAGGCGCTCTTCGTGCCGGAGGCGTGGGGTCGCGACGCCTTCGTCACGCTCGGCGCGCTCGCGGGCCTGACCGAACGCATCAACCTCGGCACTGGGATCGTGAACGTGTACAGCCGCACGCCCGCGTTGCTGGCGATGGCGGCGGTCACGCTTGATGAGCTTTCAGGCGGCCGCGCGGTCCTCGGGCTCGGAACGTCGGGCCAGCGTGTGGTCGAGGGGTGGCACGGTGTCCCGATGGCGCGGCCGCTGCGCCGCCTGCGCGAAACGACCGAAGCAGTGCGCGCGATCGTCAGCGGCTCGCGTCGCGGTTACACCGGCGAGACGCTCAGCGTCGCTCCCGGCTTCGCGCTGAGCATCGCTCGGCCGCGCGACCGCATCCCGATCTTTCACGCGAGCCTCACGCCACGCGCGATACAGCAATGTGCCGAGGTGGCCGATGGGTGGCTGCCCTACTTCGCGAGTCCCGAAACGCTGCGCGCGGACCTCAGCACGATCGAGGAGACACTGCGCGGCGCGGGCCGCGAGCGAGCGTCCTTCACGGTCGCGCCGTTACTCCCGATCCTCGTGACCGACGATGAGCCGGCCGCGCGCGCCGTGATCAGGCGCCATCTGGCCTTCTATATCGGCGGCATGGGACGCTTCTACCGTGAGACGGTCGCTCGTCACGGATTCGCCGACGCGGCCGCCGAGGTGAGGCGCCTATGGGACGCGCGTCAGCGAGATGCCGCCGCCGATGCCGTCACAGACGACCTTCTCGACGCCTTCGCGATCGTCGGTGATGCCGCGCACTGCCGCGCGCAACTCGACGACTATCGCGCGGCCGGTGCCGACCTTCCCATCGTCGCGCTCCCCGGCGACATCACGCTCGCGGACGCCGAGCGCACCGTGCGCGCGCTCGGTGCGACAGGGCAGTAGTGCGTATGGTGCGACGCTAGGGGCGGCGTAGCGCCTCTTTCGACAGCGTCTCGTCGAGGAGCGCCGCGACCCGCTGGCGCGCGAGCAGCTCGGCCTCTTCCCACCACTGCACCAGGCGCTGCTCCTGCTCACGCTGACGCTCGCCGAGCTGGAACTCGAATTCCTTGAGCTGGCGCAACAGGCGGTCGCTGAATCGCTGGTCCTCCGCCGCGAGCTCGGCCTCGATGCGCTGCCGCTCCGACCGGCGCCACCCCTCGAGCTGCTCGGCTTCCTCGCGGCGCCGGCCCTCGAACTCGGCACGAAGCCGCACTTCGGCCGCCTCGTAGCGCCGCCTGGTCTCGACGAGCTCGACCGTCAGCGCGCTGTTCAGTCGCTCGGCAAGATTCCGCGGCTGCTCGTTCGACCAGATCTGATCCATCTCCTGGCGCCGGCGCGCGATCGCTTCACGCTCGAGGCGCTCCGCCTCGGCGACGCGCCGTTCGGCCTCGGCACGCTGAAGCTCGATGCTCTGCATGAGCTCGGCACGTCGTGTCCGCATCTCGGCCTCGAGCCGCTCGAGCGCGTCGGCACGGCGCCGGGCGAGCTCGGAGGCGAGCGCTCCGGCCGTCGCGTCGATCACCTCCTGCGGTGCCTCATCGGCGACGGCGTGTGGCATGGGCTCCGGATCGGGAGCCTCAGCCGACGCGGGGACATCGCGCGGCGCCTGCGGCACGGCGGTCGTCACGCCGCCGTCCTGGTCCCAGACGAGCTCGCCGCGCGCAGGTGCCGGCTCCGGCCGCCAGCGAGGCATTGATTTGTGGAGCTCCGTGCCCTCTTCGGGTTTCTCGATCATCCCAAACCCCCGCTCGTTCCTGATCTAGGTGTACCGCCCCGCTGTCATAGCGCGCATCACCTACGCGGGGGTAGCAACCTCGTTCCGGACCAGCCTCGTCGAGCGACCGCGTTCGGACTACGTCGTCGGGTGGTCGTCGTCCCCTTCGCTATGGCCGTTTTCCTGCGCGGACCGGCCGCTCGGCACGAGCTCACGACCGTAGGCGAAGCCTTTGCCCTTCTTGTGGCGTTCGCGGCGATCCGCGCCGGCCACAGTGACCAAGCCACGCGCACCGCTCGTCATCCGCGAGTTGCCCTCGAACACAGCGCCCTTGTCCACGACGAGGGAGGGTGCATAGATGTCGGCCTGCACGCGAGCCGTCGCGCGCAACACGATCGATTCGCTGGCACTGATGTTCCCGGTGATATCGCCCTTGATCTCGACCGAGCCGCAGTTGACGGTGGCCGACACCTTCGCGCCTTCACCGATCACGAGCATGTCGGTGGTCGTGATCTCGCCGGTGAACGTGCCGTCGATCCGGACCTGGCCCTCGAAGTGCAGCTTGCCCTCGAAGACCGACCCCGCGCCCAGCAGGGCGTTCAGCGTCGCGGTCGAGCTTTGCCCCCCAAGATCAGGCATGGATACCTCCTGTCGCGTGTACGAAGAACGCTCCAGGGCGGTCGATTGCTACGGGCTGGCGCGCCGGCGGGCTGTTGGCGAAGGCCGATCAGCCGGGAGGGCGGCCGCCCCGCAGCAGCTTCGCATAGATCCCGGGCGTCGAGCCGGCGATGGGCACGGCTCCGACCGCCTTCGCATAGAAGGCCTGGGGCCCGGTGCCGCCGATGATCCCGTAGGCGTAGCCGTCGGCCGCCATTGCCTGGAGCGTCACCAGCAGCAACGCGGTCCCGATCCCCTGTTTCCGCTCGCGCTCGAGGACACCGGTCGGCCCGAAGAACGCCTTGGCCGTCGCGTCGTAGCACGCGAAGCCCAGGACTTCCTGACCGCGCTGCGCGCGGAAACACGCGATGGGAAGGCGCGCGAAGCTGACATCGCACTCGCTCGCCCATCCTTCCCCGTAGTGCTCACGGACCCACGCGACGACGACGTGCTTTTCCGGCGCGAGTGCGCGGCGCACGTCGATGCCGCCGGCTCGCAGCGCATCGACACGCGATGACGACTCGGGGAGGTCGTACAGACGGACAAGCATGTCCTGCGGATGCCCCGGCCGCGGTGCGCTCGACCTAGCTTCGTCCACGCTCGCTCAGATAGTGATGCCAGAGCAGCCGCGCCGCGACCGCCCGATGTGGACGCCACGCCCGTGCGCGCCGCGCGAGTGCGTCGGCCGATGGTCTGTGGCGCAGCCTCCAGAGCTGGCGCACCGCTTCCATCAGCGCGAGGTCGGCGGCCGGAAACACGTCCGACCGGCGCAGCGCGAAGAGCAGGTAGCACTGGGCGGTCCACGGTCCGACACCATGCAGCGCGTCGAGCGCTGCGGCCGCGTCGACGTCGGGCAGCGATGCGAGCGCGTCGAGATCGAAAGACTGGCTCTCGAGCTGGACGGCCAGCGCCGCGACGTAGGCGGACTTCTGTCGTGTTACGCCGAGCGCGCGGAGTCCCGCTTCTCCGAGTCTCGCGACGTTCGCGGGCGTCACCTTCCCGGTCGCGTTGGCTACCCGCGCGTACATGGCGCGCGCCTGCGCGAGCGAGACCTGCTGCTCGAGCATCAGCAGCACCAACGTCTCGAAGCCGGGCTCGCGCGGCCAGAGCGGCGGCGAGCCGTGTCGCTTCACGATGTGCGCAAAACGAGGGCTCGACGCGCGCGAGCGAACGAGCAAGCGCGGGCTCGTCCAGTGGAGCGGATGAAGGCGCGCGGGCCGTAAGGTCCCGGCATCCCATCGACAGCGGCGGCCGGGCGGACAATCGAGAGTCACCTTCTTCGCGCCTCGCCACCGACCGAAATCATGAAAGTGCGAGACCGGCGGGTCATGACGTTTTCGTCATACGACCCA
>JANNHF010000267.1:0-24830 GCA_031404235.1 Chloroflexota bacterium | reverse complement strand
ACGTTCCAGAAGCTGCTTGACGACTACAACGCCGCCAACCCGTCGCGGCAGATCGTCATCGATTACCAGGCGGAGAGCGCCACATTCTCGGTGATCGGCTCGATCTTCCTGAGCCTCTTGCCCGTGCTGCTCATCGGCGCGCTCCTGCTCTACTTGCTCCCGAGGTCGCGCTCGCGCTGAGCGGACTCAGCCGCAAGGCGGACCCGGAACTCGGCCTCGGTCAAAAGGTGCCTTCGCAGGTTGCACCTCGCGCCCGGGGCAAGAGAAAGGCCCCGAGTCGGGGCCTCCTGTTGCGGGAGCGCGATTCGAACGCGCGACCTTCGGGTTATGAGCCCGACGAGCTACCGCTGCTCCATCCCGCGATATGCACTCTAACCGGTTATCGCGTTCCGAAGAAGAGCTGGATCCACATCGCGAGCCGGCTTGCTCGCCCGCTGTCCGAATGCGGCGCGTCCCACAACGGCGCCGACCGCTCCACGGCGATCAGACCCTCGCCCTTCTTCACGAAGTCGTAGTCCTGCGCCTTTTGGATGAGGTAGTCGGTCGTCACCTTGTGCGCGACCGATGCCTCGAGCTGCGCGCGACGGGCCTGCTCGGCCGTGATCTCGTCGCTGAGCACGCCTTTCGCCCGCTCCAGGGCGTTCGCCTGCACGGTGATCCCGGTGAACGCTGCCGCGCACACGAGCCCGAGCGCGATCACGGCCGTCGCGACGACCCGCCGCATGCCCCGCGCACGCCGCGTGCGTGACCTGGCCTGCTTCCTCACGCACGCATCATGCGCCAGCACCCGCATCAAATGGAAGGGGCGGCACCTCAAGGCCGGCCGCGCGAGCGGCACCGCGCCCGATCAGACCCAGGATGTGGACGGCCGCCAGAGGATCACCGACCTCGCGCATGAACACGGCTACGACGATCGTGCGAGACGGTCCGAACACGATCGCGGCGTCGTTACGGGTGGCTGCGAGAGTTCCGGTCTTGTTGGCGATGCGACCACCCTTGGCCAGATAGCGCCGCAGCATCGCGTCGTCCTGACAGCGCTCGAGCACCGCGATCACCGCATCGGATGTCGCCCGATCCACGAGCTCCCCGCGCACGAGTCGTTCGAGCAGCGCGGCGATCTCGACGGGCGCTGCGACGTTCTCGAACCCGCGGCGCTGCGCGTCCCAGTCGAACATCCCGCGCGCGAGCTTGGTGTGCACGCAGCCCCACTCCATGAGGCGTTCGTCGACCCGCGCGACGCCGAGCCGATCGATGAGGCGGTTCGTCGCGGTGTTGTCCGACAGCGCGATCGTCAGCATCGCGAGGTCTCGCAGGCTCACATCGCGAACGTCGCGCAGGTCACCGAGGATGCCGGTGCCCCCGACCGTCGTACCCACCGGGACGCGCTCCTCCAGCGAGAGACGGCCCTCGGCAGCAGCCGCGTAGAGCGCCATGACGAGGGGGATCTTGATGACCGACGCGGCCGGGAACACCTCATCGGGCCGCTGCGAGAAGAGCGTGGTCCCGCCGACCTCACGCACGACGATGCCAGTGACGCCGCGCGTGCGGTCGAGCGCGGCGCGCGACGCCCCGAAGAATTCCTGCATCGCCCGACAGTAGCCTCTAGATTTGGCGCTCGTGATCGAGTTCCGCGATGTCCACAAGCACTTCGGCCCGCTTCACGTACTCCGTGGCATCAACCTCACGGTGAACGAGCGCGACGTCGTCGTGGTCATCGGCCCGTCGGGTTCCGGCAAGAGCACGATGATCCGGACGATCAACAAGCTCGAGCCGATCGACAGCGGGGAGCTGGTCGTCGACGGCCTGCGGGTGCACGACCCGAATGTCAACGTCAACAAGCTCCGGCGCGACGTCGGGATGGTCTTCCAGTCGTTCAACCTGTTCCCCCACCTCACCGCGGCCGAGAACGTCATGCTGGCGCCGCGGAAGGTCCGCGGGATGTCGAAGGCCGACGCGCGGGCGAAGGCCATGGCGCTGCTCGAGAAGGTCGGCATCCCGGAAAAGGCGGATCAGCACCCCGACGCGCCTGTCTGGCGGCCAACAGCAGCGCGTCGCGATCGCGCGGGCGCTCGCGATGGACCCACGGATCATGCTGTTCGATGAGCCCACGAGCGCCCTGGACGCCGAGATGATCCGCGAGGTGCTCGACGTCATGCGCGACCTTGCCCACGAGGGCATGACGATGCTGGTGATCACCCACGAGGTCGGGTTTGCTCGGGAAGCCTCGAATCGGGTGGTATTCATGGACGAAGGGCGCATCATTGAGGACTCGCCCACAGCCGGGTTCTTCGAGGCCCCCCGGGAGGAGCGGGCGAAGCAGTTCCTGAGCAAGGTGATCAAGCACTAGCACAGCACAATGCAGGGAGGAACACATGCGGGGCATCACGCGCGCGCTCGCGCTGGGTCTGGTTCTCGCGTTCATTGCGACGGCGTGCGGCAGCGGGACGACGACACCGTCGCCGACTGCGGCGGCGTCGCCCACCGCGGTACGACCGAAGTTCGATCTCTCGACGTACCAGTACAGCCTTCAGACGAAGGGCAAGATCCGCATCGGGACGCAGGAGGACAACCCGCCCTTCAGCGCGAAGAACCCGGCGACCGGGAAATGGGAGGGCTTCGACGTCGCGATCGGCCGCGAGCTCGCCAAGGCGATCTTCGGCGAGTCCGACGACCCGGACAAGTACATCGAGTACGTGCCCGTGGTCTCGGCGACGCGCATCCCGAGCCTGACCGACAACAAGGCCGACGTGATCATCAAGACCTTCACCATCAACGAGGACCGCAAGAAGCAGATCGACTTCAGCGACGTCTACTTCAACACCGGTCAGCGGATCCTGGTGAAGAAGGACAACACCACCATCAAGGAGGTCGCCGACCTTGCCGGCAAGACCGTTTGCTCGCAGCGCGGGTCGACGAGTGAGAAGAACATCTTGACGGCGACCAACAACGCCGCCCGTTTGCTGCTCCTCGACAGCTACCCCGCGTGCCTCCTCGCACTACAGCAGGGCCAGGCGGACGCGGTCTCGACCGATGAGGCGATCCTGTTCAGCCTCGTGAAGCAGGACACGAAGATCGTTGGCAAGTACTTCTCCGCCGAGCCATACGGGATCGGCGTCAAGAAGACCGCGGGTGGTGACCGGACCGGCTTCGTCGACTTCATCAACCGCACGATGATCACGCTGATCACCGGCGGGACATGGGCGAAGTACTACGAGCAATACATCACGCCCGTCTCCGGCGACAAGAAGAGGACGCCGGACGCCTGACCACGACCTGAGCACCTGTGTGAGAGGGGGCCGGCGCGACGCCGGCCCCCTCTCCCTATCGGTCTGAGCCATGCCGGGAGGGATCGCCTTCGAGTTCCCGGAGCTCTTCTTCACCGGCCTGTGGCTCACCGTCCAGATCTCGGTCCTCGGCCTCATCGGCGCGATCATCATCGGAACCCTCGTCGCCCTCGCACGAGTCTCGCCCCTCGTGCCGCTTCGCTGGATCGGCGGCGCGTACGTCGAGTTCTTCCGCAACACGCCGCTCATCGTGCAGCTCTTCTTCCTTTTCCTCGGGCTCCCCTTCCTCGGCTTCCGCTTCTCGACCGACACGTTCGAAAGCATCTTCCGCGCCGCCGCGACAGGCATGGCGCTCTACCACGGCGCGTACGTGGCCGAGGTCGTGCGGGGTGGGCTGCTTGGCGTCGAGCGCGGACAGATCGAGGCGGCGCGCTCGCTCGGCCTCTCGTATCTGCAGATGCTGCGCTACGTCCAGCTCCCGCAGACGTTCCGCTCGATCATCCCGCCGCTCGGCAACATCGGTATCGCGCTGGTGAAGAACACGTCGCTCGCCTCGACGATCGGCGTGGCCGAGCTGCTGTATGCCGCGGAGATCGTCGAGTCCCGGACCTTCCGCGCTGAGGAGGCCTTCCTCGCCGCCACGATGCTGTTCCTGGTCCTCACGATCCCGCTCGGCATCGTGGTGAACGCGCTCGAGCGGCGGATGCTGGTGGCCCACTGATGCGCCCCGACACCTGGCCGATGTTCGCGGATCCGGCGATCTGGGGATTCTTCTTCGAAGGCCTGCGCGAGACCATCTACATCTCGCTCGTCTCCGTAGCGCTCTCGTTCGTCGTCGGGCTCGCCTTCGCCCTCGGCCGGCTGTCGCGACGACGTTGGATCCGCTGGCCCTCGATCTTCTACATCGAGGGCGTCCGCGCCCTGCCCGTTCTGTTGCTGATCGTGTATTTCGGCATCAAGGGGTCGGCACTCTTCCGTCCGATCTTCGGACCCGACTTCGACCTGCCGCGATTCTGGGCCGGCGTGCTCGGCCTCTCGATGTACACGAGCGCGGTGCTCGCGGAGATCATTCGGGCCGGCATCGTGAGCCTGCCGCGCGGGCAGACCGAAGCCGCGCGCGCCCTAGGCCTGTCTCACCAGCAAACGATGCGCTCGGTGATCCTGCCGCAGGCGCTGCGACTGATGGTCCCGGCGATGATGGCCCAGCTCACCACCGTGATAAAGGACACCTCGCTGGTCGGGACGATCGGCGTGTTCGAGCTGCTGAAGCAGGGACGCACGATCTACACCCAGTTCTTCAATCCCATCGAGGTGCTGCTCATCGTCGCCACGATCTACTTCGTCATCTGCTTCGCGCTCTCACAGGCCTCGCGGCGTTTCGAGCTCGGCCACACGCCGCGCGCGGCCCGAGTCAAGATCCAGGACATCGCGCTCCGCGACCAGGCTGCCTAGCGCATGCGCGCGTCGACGCGTGCACGATCCGCGAGGCTCTCCATCCCCACGCCTTCCACCGCGAACGACGCGACCGCATTCGCGAAGCGCGCGCAGTCGTCCGGCGCGCGGCCGTCGGCGAGCGCGATCGCGAGACCCGCGGCGAACGCATCGCCCGCGCCGGTCGGGTCAATGACCCGCTCCGCGCCGTAGCCGGGGATCGTCGTTTCGGACCCGCGGTCCAGCACCAGAACGCCGCGCTCGGCGAGGGTGACGTACACGCGGCCGTTGCGCGACCAGCGGCGCGGCTCGCTCAGATCGCCGACGACGTCGTCCTCGCTGAGGACGACCGCGGAAACGAGTGGCATGATCGCTTCGGCGTCTTCCCACGCGCGTGGCTGGACTCGACCGTCGGCCGACCATTCGCGGAGGTATCCCTGCGCGACGAGCACGGTCGCCGCCGCCGACGTCGTTCCGAACAACGAGCGATCGAGCTCGTGCGCGACCGAGCCGAGAACGACGGCGCGGGCCCGTCGCCATTCGGCCGGCACGTCCGACGGCGCGATGCCGCGCGCGCGCGCTTTGAGTCGCAGCAGCCGACGTCCCTCCACGTAGCGAAAGGCGAAGGTCGTCGTGACCGATGACGGCAGCGCGTGCAGCGTGATGCCGAGCTGCGCGCACCGTTCTTCGAGCGCCGGCCGCTCGGACGGACCGACGCGGGTGACCAGTGCGGTCGCGGTCCCGAGACGAGCGGCGGCCGCCGCGGCATAGAGCGCGGTGCCTCCCAATCGCCACGTCGCTTCGCCCTCGAACTCGTCGCGCGCGACGTGTCCGATCGCGAGGAAGTCGACGCTCACCTCACACGTTGAACAGCACGTGGATCACATCGCCGTCCTTGACCGTGTACGTCTTGCCTTCCGTGCGCATGATCCCCTGCTTCTTCGCGTTCGCTTCGGATCCGGCCCTCAGCAGGTCTTCCCAGCCGATGACCTCCGCGCGGATGAAGCCGCGCTCGAGATCGGAGTGGATCGCGCCCGCGGCCTGCTGTGCGGGCAGATCGGCGGGGATCGTCCACGCCCGGACCTCGTCCTCCCCCACCGTGAAGAACGAGATGAGCCCGAGTAGCTCGTACGTCGCGTGGATGACCCGGTCGAGCGCCGGCTCATGGAGACCGAGGTCGGTGCGGAACGCGACCGCCTCCGCCGGCTCGAGCTGGGCGATCTCCGCCTCGAGCTTCGCGCACACGCCGACGACCGACATCGACCGGTGCTTCGCGGCTGCCTCACGCAGCGGTCCGAGCACCGCGTCCGCCGCGGCCACATCTTCTTCATCGAGGTTTGCCACCACCAGCTGCGGCAGGAGCGTGAGGAAGCGATATCCGCGCACGACCTTCCGCTCCTCCTCGTCGAGCCCCACGTCGCGGAGCGGCGTCTCGGCGTCAAGCGCGGCCATCGCCTTTTGCAGGACGGCGCGCTCGCGCTCCTTCAGCTCGCGCTCGGGCCCCTTCGCCGAGCGCAGCTCGGGCTCGATACGCTCAAGCCGTCGTTCGACCACGACGTGGTCGGCGAAGAGCAGCTCGAGCTCGAGCGTGGCGAGGTCGCGCGTCGGATCGACGCTCGAGTGCACGTGTGGTACCGCTGCATCACGGAATGCGCGCACGACGTGCACCAGCGCGTCCGAGGTGCGCAGGTCTCCGAGCTTCTGCGCGCTGATGCCCTGCCCCGCCTGGGTCGCGTGACCGCCGGCTCCACTCGCCACGCGTGGAGCGAGACCGAGGTCGCGGTACGTGACCTCGGCGTACGTCGTCTTCTTTGGCCTGTAGAGCGCCGCGAGCCGGTCGACGCGCGGATCCGGGACCTTTGCGACGCCGACGTTCGTCTCGCCCTCCGCGCCGGCGAACGCGCCCGTCGACGCGTGCCCGCCGGTGAGCAGATTGAAGAGCGTGGTCTTGCCGACGTAGGGCAGGCCGGTGATCGCCGACATGAGGTTCATGAGAGCGTCGCTCCCTCCACCTCGGGGAGCTGTTCGCCGAAGATCGTGCGCGCCACCTCGCTGAAACGGCCGACCGGCCCGGTCGCGAAGACCCGGTGCTTCGGCGTCCCGCCGTCGGCGAGCAGTCGGTGCGACTGGAGGACCTCACGCACCGCGAGCGCGGTCGTCGTCGCGGAATCCACGACACGGACGCTAGGCCCGGCGACCTTGCTGAACTCCTCGCGGAGGAGCGGGTAATGCGTGCAGCCGAGAAGCAGCGTATCGACGACGGGCGTGACGACGCCGCCTTCGCTGAGCAGCGGGCCGACGTACTCGCGCACCGCCTCGAGGGCCTCGGGCGTGCCCGCCTTTCCCGACTCGACGATCGGCACCAGCTTCGGGCAGGCCTGCTGGATCACGTCGCACAGCGGATCGAGGTCGCGTATCGCGCGCACGTACGCGCCCGACCGAACGGTTCCCACCGTGGCGAGGACACCGATCGAACGGCGCGCCGACGCCGCGATCGCCGCGGCGGCGCCCGGCCGGACGACGCCGATGATCGGCACGGCGGATTCGTCGCGGACGGCCTCGAGCGCCTGCGCGGTGGCGGTGTTGCAGGCGAGGACGATCAGCTTGCAGTCGCGCGTCGCGAACCAGCGCATCGCCTCGCGCGTGAACGCGATGACCTCACCGGCAGGACGCGGCCCGTACGGCATGCGAGCCTCGTCGCCGAGATAGATGGTGGACTCTCCGGCGAGCTGACGACGCAGCTCCTTCAGCACGGTGAGGCCGCCCACTCCGGAGTCGAACACCCCGATCGGGGCGCTGGGCCCCATGGTCGTTACTTGCGTTGCTGTGTGACGAGGCCGTGCGCGAGCGCTTCCACGGCGCGGCTGACCGGCGCCTGCGGCGTACTGATCACGAACGGCTGCTGCTTGTTCAACGAGTCGCTCACGACCTTCCAGTCGGTCGGGATCTCGGCGATGATCGGCAGGTTCAGCGCGTGCTCGACGGCGGTCTTCGACATGCCGCCGGGCGTGTCGGACTGATTCACCACGAGCAGGATCGGCTTGCGACCCTTGTAGCCGAGCGCCTCGAACGTGTCGATCGCCGAGCGCGAATTCGCGACGGTCGCGTTCATGTAGGTGACGACCATGAGGATGAGGCTCGCGGTGTCGAGGATCGCAAGGGCGTCCTCCGTCAGCCGCGACGGCGTGTCCACGATCACGTAGTCGTGGTTCTCGGCCAGCATGCTCATCGCGCTGGCGATGTCGGCGCCCTGGACGAGATCGACCTCCTCCGGCTTGGCCGGCGCGAGCAGAACGTGAACGCCCGACGGACCCTCCCAGAGGACCTCGCCGAGCGATGTGCGCATCGCGCCGGCGGTGGGCAGGTCGATGAATGATCTGGTCGCGGGCGGGATCTGCATGGCGTGACGCACGGCGCCGAACTGCATCACCCCATCCATGAGCGCGACCGACTTTCCCTGCCGGCGCAGCACGCACGCGAGGTTCACCGCGAGCGTCGTCTTTCCGGTGCCGCCCTTCGGTGAATAGATGGCGATCATCAGCCCGTTCTGCGGACGAGCCGCCTTGCCGACGCCGAGCACCTGCGCGAGCTCGTTCGCCCCACCGGGAAGAACGAAGACCGCGTCGATCGTCGCTTCCGCTTTCGGGTCGAGCGGCTTCTGCGGAACGGTGACCATGATGATCCGCGTGCCGGGTGATGCCGTGCGGATGCGCTTGGCGATGTCCAGCGCGGTGGTCTTTCCCTGGAGCAGCGAGTCGATCATCACGACATCCGGCTTTTCGGTGGCGATCTGAGCGATCGCGGCCTCCGCCTCGCTCTGGACGCCCGCGACCTCGATCTCCTTCTCGCGGGCGAGCATCGACTGAAGGTGCTGCGCGACCTGCGGCAGATCCTCGATGAGAAGAACGCGCTTCATGCGGAGGCGAGTCTAATCGAGCGAGCGCGCCGGAGTCCCACGGCGGCCGCGACCGCCACCGCGGCGGCGAGCGCGATGAACGACAGACCGATGCGGAATGTGATGCCCTGCCAGTACCAGTCCGGGTACAGCCGCACCAAGTTGCTCGTCGCGGGGTCGAACAGGAAGTTCCCCTGCGGAAAGAACACCTCGTGGAACAGCAGGAAGGCCTGTTCGAACGCGAGCGCGGCCACGACGCCGACGGCCGCGACCGTGACGCCCGCGGCCGCCGCACCATCGCGGACGAGACGGAACATCGCCTCGGCGCTGCGAGTGCGCGCGCGCTGCAGGCGGATGGCCATGACGAAGAGGCCCGCCGGGATGAGGATCTTCGCGCCATCGAACACGCGCCGTACGTCCGCCATGTGCGCTGCCTCTTGGGCGGTGTAGAGCGCGCCGAGCTCTGGAGGATCGTCGCGACCACCCGTGACGTACGCGGACCAGGCACGGTGCTGGTCGGCAAGCTCGGCGAGCGACAGCCTCACGCGATCGGTGCCGGTCGAGTGATCGTGGAACGTCGCGCCCTCGACCCCCACCGCACGGGCCATGTCGACGTACGGACCAGCGGCCGACCACAGCATGGCGAGGAGAACGAGGCTGGCCGTCGCGAAGCCGATCGCGAACAGCGCGGTCTCGACCCGTCCCGGCGACCCGCTCATGCCGGGACCACTCCGAGTCCGGGACGGTCCGAGAAGACGAAGCGTCCGCGCACGACCGGCACGGCGCGAAACGGGTCGTCGACGATCAGCAGGTTGCCGTCGAGATCGGCCCACTCGACCGATGGCGCGAGATGCGCCGCCGCGGCGATCGCGACGCTCGTCTCCGCCGCGCGGCAGCCGAGCATCACCTTCATCCCGAGATCATGCGCGCGCGCGATCATCGCGCGAGCCTCGGCGATACCGCCGCATTTCTGCAGCTTCACGTTGATGCCGTGACAGGCTCCGGACAATCGGTCGACGTCAGGCAACCTGACCGCAGCCTCGTCGGCGACGATCGGGAGCGGCGATCGCTCGCGGACGTAGCGCAGGCCATCGATGTCATCGGTCGGCGTGGGTTGCTCCACGAACTCGATGTCGAAGCGCGCGATGCGCTCGATGCGTCCGGGCGCCTCCGCGGGGGTCCATGCCGCGTTCGGATCGACGCGGATCGTCCCCGCGAATCGCTGGCGGATGCCCGACAGGATCTCCACATCGTCCTCGCCGTGACCGAGCTTCACCTTGAGCACGGTGAATCCCTTCGCCGCCGCGGCCGCGGAGCGCTCGGCCATCACGCGGGGCTCCGCGATCCCGATCGTGAACGACGTCGGGGGCGCCTCGCGGCCGGCGAGGCCGAGAAAGGTGCGCAGCGGCACGCCCGCGGCCTGCGCCGCGCGGTCGTGGCCGAGGACGTCGAGGGCACACGCGGCGGCGCCCCCGTGAGGAAAGCGCTGGTCGAGTCGCTGCCTCAGCGTCGTGAGATCAGCGGCGTCCTCGGGCACGAGGTCGAGAGCGGCGCGCACGTCCGCCTCCAGAGACTCCGTCGTCTCCTTGAAGAAGGGATCCGGTGACGCCTCCCCGCGCGAGATGCGTCCGCCTTCGTCGAGCTCCACGAGCACGACGCGCTTCTCCGTGCGTACCGCGCGCGATATCTGGAAAGGCACCTCGAGATGCACGTCGACCGTGCGCACGGTGAACTTCACGACGTGCTCGTCGCCGCGCCGCGGCCGCGCGCGTCGATCAGCGCGCGCGCGAGACGATCCGCGCCGGCGTGTCCTTCGCGGATCGGATCGGCGGCCGGGAGCTCCGACTCGACCCCGGCACTGGCGATCTTCGAGAGAGCGACCACCGCGGATCGGGCATCGCTCCCGCTGTTGCCAGTGTTGAGCGCGACCGCAACGACGCGCGCCGGCGGATATCCCGGCGGCCTGCGCCACCCGGCCGCGTCCTCGTAAATCCGCACGAGCTCGCGCAACGAGCGCAGTGGTAGGCCGGCGTCGTAGCCCTTCATCGACTGGCGCATCGCGTCATGGCAGAGCACCATGAGGTCGGGTCCCGCGCCGTGGAGCAGGCCGAGCGTCACGCCGGAGAAGCCGGGGTGCGTGAGCGAGCCCTGGCCCTCGACGATCACCCAGTCCGCGTCTTCGGCGGCCGTGCACACCATCTGCTCCGCCGCGCCGGCGATGAAGTCCGCGACGACCGCATCTACGGAGACTCCGTCCCCTGCGATCGCGATGCCCGTCTGGCCCGTCGCAACGAACGCCGCGGTGTGACCCATGCGGCGCAGCGCAGCAACGATCTCGAGCGCGGCGGTCATCTTGCCGACGGCGGCATCGGAGCCGACGGTAAGCACCACCGTCGCGCCCTCGCGCGGCCGACGATGGCCGCCGATGGGCAGTTCGCTCGGCGGCTCGCGCAGCTCGCGCACCGATGCCTTTCCACGCTTCGCGGCCTCGGCGAGCTGTACATCGCCGAGCACACGCTCGTGCAGACCGTTCCACACGGCCATGCCGCGCTCGAGCGCGCGCGCGAGCAGCGGTCGGTACTCGTCCGGAATGCGGCCGCCGGCAGCGGCCGTGCCGATCAGCAGCACGTTCGCGCCGCGCGCGAGCGCGTCGTCGACGGTCGCGACGACCGGCACGCCGCGTCCCGCGCCGACGTGATCCGCGGCATCGGTGCCGGCGCGGGTCGAATCGATGACCGCCACGACCTGGTAGCTCGCGTAGCGGAGGACACCGATCGCCGTCTTCGCCGTCATCCGCGTGAAGAGGCCTTCGGCGAGTATCGCGACGCGCGGAGCGTCGGTCACGCGCCCCCCAGATCCGCGCCGAGTCGGAGGAATCGCCCGTACCGTCCGGCGGCCGTTTCTCCCGCCTCGAGCGCCACCCCGCCGTTCACGACGACGTGCTCGATCCCCTCGGGATACCGGTGCGGTTCCTCGTACGTCGCCGTGTCCGTGACGCGCACCGGGTCGAACACGACGAGGTCGGCCCAGGCACCGACCCGTATCTCGCCGCGGTCAACGAGTCGGAGATGCCTCGCGGTGAGCGATGTCATCTTCCGCACGGCGTCCTCGAGCGTGACCACGCGCTCGTCACGCGCGTAGCGACCGAGCACGCGCGGGAAGGTGCCGTACGAGCGAGGGTGCGGTCTTCCGAATGAGAGCGGCCCGTACGGCGCGTTCGCCGACGAGTCGCTCCCGATCGCGACGTAGGGCTTCGCCATGACGTAGCGCACGTCGTCCTCGTTCATCGAGTGGTGCACGATGGCGACGTCGCCGTCGTGCTCGATGAGCGCGTCGCACGTCCACTCCAGAGGATCCTTCCCCGCCTCGCCCGCGAGCTCCGCGACCGTGCGTCCGCTGTACTCGGGTCGCCGGCGCGCGCGAGCGATGACGATGCGATCCCAGTTGCGACCGGTCTCGACATATTCGTCCTTGATGCGCGCGCGCACCGCCGGGTCCCGGACACGCTCGCACATCGCGAGACGACCGCCCTCGTGCACCCAGTTCGGGATCGTGACGGCGAGGCCGGTCGATGACGCCGTGTACGGGTATTGGTCCGCCTGGACGTCCAGACCAGCAGCGCGCGCGGCCTCGATCTTCGCGGTGGATTCCTTCACCCGTCCCCAGTTCTTCGGCCCCGAGGCCTTGTGATGCGATAGCTGCACGCGCACCTGTGAGCGCCGGCCGATCTCGAGGTTCTCTTCCACCGCCTCGAGGAGGCGATCGCCCTCGTTGCGGATGTGACTGGCGTACAGGCCGCCCTTGTCGCGGACGATGGTGCAGAGCGCCGCCAGCTCATCGGTGGTGCCGTACGCGCTCGGCGGGTAGATCAGACCCGAGGCGAGGCCGATGGCGCCCTCGTCCATCGCGCGCGCGAGCAGCGTTCGCATCTCGTCCAGCTCGCCCCGGCTCGGAGCCCGGGCCGCACCGCCCATCACGCACTTGCGCAGCGTGCCGTGGCCCACGAAGGAGCACAGGCTCACCGCTGGACCCGCAGCGTCACACGCGGCCGCGTACTCGGCGAAGGTCGACCACGTCCGCCGCGTATCAAGGACCTCGAGCGCGCGGTCGAGCTCCTCCGCGGCGAGGCCGCTCACCGGCGCGGACGAGCCACCGCAGTTGCCGCATACGACGAGCGTCACGCCCATGTGGAGCGCGCTCTCGAATGCGTCGTTGACGAAGACGATGTTGTCCGAATGCGAATGGACATCGATGAAGCCAGGCGCCACGACGCGGTCGCGCGCATCGATCATCCGCGTCGCGCGCCGGCCGGCGACGTCGCCGACGTCCGTGATGCGTCCATCGGTGACCGCCACGTCCGCACGCACGCCCGGCGCGCCGGTACCGTCGATCACGAGCCCGCCGCGAATGAGAAGGTCGGTCACCGCCTGCGCTCGCGACCGGCGCCGCGCTCGCGCCGGCGCCCGACGACAAGCAGCTTCGGCGAGTCGCCGCCGGCCGGCGACCCGTCGTAGTCGCCGTGAAGCGCCTCGAGGTCGAAGCCCGCCGCCGCGAACAGCAGCTCCGCCTCGCGGCGATACAGGTAGTGCATCGTGGTCGCGCGCTGCCAGCGCGTCACGTGGCCGTCATCGTCCAGCTCCTCGAACCACCAGCGCAGATCGATCTGGTCGACGTTCGCGTGCGAGCTCGAGAACTTCGTCACGTCGTGGCCGCTCTCCGGATCGTGACGCGTCCATTCTTCGCGAACGCCTCCGTCGCGACCGACGATGTGCTCGGGATCCGGTTGGAAGCAGTCCACCGCCAACAGGCCGGTGGGCGCGAGATGCTCGCGCGCCCGCGCCAGACAGGCCCACCGCTCGTCCGGCGTGAGCATGAGAAACGTGTTGAACGGGATCGCGATCAGCGCGAACGCTTCGGAGAACGAGAACGAGCGCATGTCGCCTTCCACCAGCCGCAGGGTCACGCCCTCGCGCCGCGCGTGGCGCTCGGCGCGCGCGAGCATCGCTTCAGACCGGTCGAGGCCGACCACGTCGTGGCCGTCCTGCGCGAGCGGTATCGCGACCCGGCCGGTCCCGCAGCCGAGCTCGAGGATCGGACCACCGGTACGCCGTGCGATCGCGCGGAACCAGTCGGTCGCCGCGGAGGGCCCGTGCGGGACATCCAGGTCGTACAGCGCGGCGAGGCGCTCGGCTTGCGCCGCGCTCACGTCATCGCCCAACCAATCAATGGCGCTCTCGGTGCCCATCGAACGCCTCCTTCGTGCGGACGCGCAGTTTCTCATCGCGCAGCACATCGATCGCGGTCATCGCGAGCGCTTTCGCCGCGACATGCATCGTCCCGAGCGCCTGCGCCGTGCGGGCGGCCGCCGCGAACTCGATCGAATGCCCCGGCACCGGTCCGTCAGTGATCGAAAGGAAGGGATGGATGCCCGGAACGATGCTCGTGACGTTTCCCATGTCCGTCGAACCATGCGTGTCGCCGGGGCGCCGCGTCTTCATCTCGCGTCCCAGCGTGCGCGCGTTGGCCGCGAATGCGTCCGCGAGCGGACGGTTGGTGCTCACGAGCTCGCAGACGTCGCTCCAGGTGGCGCGCAGCTCGCAACCGGTCGCGGCGGCGGCGCCCTCGAAGCACGCGAGGGCACGCCGACGAAGGTCCTGCAGGTAATTGTTGTCGGGCGAGCGGACCATGAACCGCGCAGCAGCGCGGTCGGGAATGATGTTCGCCGCCTTGCCGCCGTCGGTGATGATGCCGTGGAAGCGCGCATCGCTGCGCACGGTCAGACGGAGCGCCGACAGCGCGGTCCATCCGAGAAGCACGGCGTCGAGCGCGTTGCGGCCCTCGTACGGCTCGGCCGCAGCGTGCGCGGCCTTGCCCAGGAACTCGATGTCGAGGGTGACCATCGCGAGCATCAGCGGATCTATCTCGTCGCGGTCGCCCGGGTGATACATGAGCGCGGCGTCAACGTCCGAGAAGAGACCCGCGCGGATCAGCTTGACCTTGCCGTTGCCGCGCTCCTCCGCCGGGCACCCGACGATGCGCACGCGGCCGCGCAGCTCGGCCGCGATGTCGCGCAGCGCGAGGAACGCCAGGCTGGCGGCGGTGCCCATGAGGTTGTGGCCGCACGCGTGCCCGACGCCGGGCAGGGCGTCGTACTCACCCAGGATCGCGACGACCGGCGCGCCAGTCCCGATCTCCGCGGAGAACGCGGTCTCGAGTCCACCCGCGCCGCGCGTGACGGTCGCACCCTCGCTTGCGAGGTGATCCGCGAGGGCGGCCGAGGCAAAGCGCTCCTCGAACGCGAGCTCGGGGCGTTCGTGGATGCGGATCGCGAGCTCGTCGTGCGCACCGGCGCGCGCTTCGACGCGCTCAGCCACGCGGGTCTTGAGCTCAGCGGTCTCCATCGGTCAGGCGAGGTTAGCGCGAAGCCCGAGGGGGACGCGCCGAGAGGATGACCTCCGCGACGAGGAAGCCGATGACCACGAAGCCGCCGGTGATGAGCGTGAGCCCATCCACGACGCGCAGGAGCAGCAGCAGACCGACGACCGCGGTCACTTCGATGCCACGACGCAGTGCCGGCGCGGACGCGCGCCGGCGTCCACGCCGGTCGGCGCTGCGAAGCGAGAGGAGCAGGACCGCCGCGACCGCCCCGGAGCACACCGCGACCGCGGCGATGACGAGCCCAACGGCGAGCGGGACGTTCGGATCGATCGCGAGCATCGCGGCCGCGGCGGCGAGCGCGCTCCCCGCGGCGACGAGCGCGAGAATGCGCCGGATCGCTAGTCCTTTTCGCCGTCACTGCCGAGAGGCAGTACGGCTTGTTCGACGCCGGCGGCAAGCGGTACCTGGGCCAGCCCCTCGATCGCGCCGGAGGCGCGCGCGAGCGCGCGCTCGGTCTCGTCGAACTTCTTCATCGCGTGGTCGAGGTGCGTTCCGAGCTGATCGTGTAGCCCGACAAAGCGCTCGAATTCGCGGCGAACCTGCGCGATGCTCTGCTGGAGCTCGCGCGTGCGCTCCTGCATCGCCAGCCCGCGGAGACCTAGGGCGACGACCTGCAGGTACGCGAGAAGTGTGTTGGGCGATGCCGGGATGACGTGCCGCTCCTGGCAGTACGTGCCGAGGTCGAGCTCGCCGTCGGCGGCCTCACGCGTCATCACCTCGTAATAGATCGCTTCCGACGGCAGGTACATGAACGCGTAGTCGATCGTTCCGTCGTGCGGTGACACGTAGCGGGCGACCGAGTCGATGTGCCTGCGCACCTGCTGGAGGAACCCGCGGCGGCGGCGCGTCCGATCGGCCTCGTCCGTCGCCGCGGCGATCTGCGTGTACGACTCGTTCGGGAACTTCGCGTCGATCGGCACGATGCGATTGCCATAGCGGACGACCGCGTCGACGCGCGACCCATCGCGATACGTGAACTGGACCTCGTACGCGCTCGCGGGCAGACAGTCCTGGAGCAGCCGCTCGAGCATGAGCTCGCCGAAGCCACCGCGCGGCTTCGGTGCGCGCAGGAGATCCTGCAGCGACCCGATGTCCTTCGCGAGCTCGCCGACGCGGGCGCTCTGCTCGCTGAGCACGCCGAGCTGCCGCGAGAGGTCATGGAGGGATCGCTGCGTCGCGCCGGTCTGCGTCACCACCTGCTGCTCCGTCGCGCTGAGCGTCCGCAGGACCTCACCGCGAAGCTCTCCCATCGCGGTCGCGCTCGCGGCGCGCAGCTCGTCGATGCTCTGGCGCAGGAGCTCGTACGGCGGTGCCGTGTCGGCGGGCGCGGCCGGGCGGCGGCTCACCAGGAGCAGCGCCGACCCGACGATCGCGAGCGCCAGAAGCGTGATCGCGACGCTCAGCTCCACGGCGCACCCTCCTCGTTCCGAGCGCTCCTCAGCCCGTTGAACAGGTGTTCTAGTCTAGCCACCGGGGGCCGCATCGGCTACAACGCCCCGAAACAATGACCCCGCCGCCGCAGCGACCGCTCAGCTTCTGGCAGACCGTGATCTTCGGCAGCGGCAACTTTGGAGCGAGCGCCGTCTACAGCTTCCTCAATGGCGCCGCGGCGCTCTATCTGAATCGCTACCCCGAGATTCCCGCCTGGGCCGTGGGTCTTCTGTCGCAGGAGCGATCTCTGGCCGGCGCCGTGGTGCAACCAATTGTGGGCGCACTGTCGGACCGCACGCGGACCCGCATCGGCCGGCGACGCCCCTATTTCATCCTCGGCGTCGCGCTGACCGCGGCGTCGCTCATCTACCTCGCCGGGTACCCGCCGATCATCCCGATGCTGATGGTCCTCTCGATCAACGCGTTCTTCCTCAACGTCGCGGTCGACCCCTACAACGCCCTCATCGCGGATCTCGTGCCGGTGGATCAGCGAGGCCGCCTCGGAGCGGTGCTCGCCATCTTCAACATGCTTGGTCAGATCCTGGCAACGCTCGCGGCGCTTTTCCTCTGGGACCGCTCACCCGCGCTGGTCTTCTTCATCGTGGCCGCGGCGCTGGTCGTGTCGTTCGGCATCACGACGATCTTCATCCAGGAGCCCGACTCGCCGCCCCGTCCGAAGGAGCCCGTTCGCTTCGACGCGGGCGGCTATCTGCGTGATCTCGCCGGCCGCCGTGATCTCCTCCTCTACGTCGGCGCCGCTTCCCTCTACTGGCTCGGCACCGGCGGCGTGCTCCCATTCCTGACCCGATTCGGTGTCGAGGAGCTCGGCCTCACCGAGGGCCAGGCCTTTCAGCTTCTCCTTCCGGCACTCGCGGGCACGATGATCGGCGCCGTTCCCGCCGGTTACCTCGCCGATAGGCGTGGCAAGAAGCCTGTGTTGGCCGTGGGTCTCTTCTTCTTCTCGGTGATCGCGCTGATCGCATCACAGGTGACGACGCTCCCTCAAGCGCTCCTCGCGATGGGCGCGGTGGGTCTGGCCAACGGCGTGTGGACGGCGCTGGCGATGCCCCTCCTGGTCGACCTCGTTCCACAGGAGCGCGCAGCGGAGATGACCGGGCTCGGCTCAGCGGTGTGGTCTTTGTCGCAGCCCATCGGCTCCGTCATCGCGGGCCTGTTGATCGTGTCGGCCGGGTCCTACCGGGTCCCGTTCGTCGGCGCGGCCGTCTTCGTCTTCCTGAGCTTCGCGCTTCTCCTCTTCGTCCGGGCGCCGTTCACGCGCCGCACTTAGCTTCGCGCTCGCCCCTCCCCGCCTTTGCGCAAAGACGGCTGAGAAGGTCGCGATCATCGGGATAGGGAACGCCCGCCGTCGGCGGTTGTAGTAGGTGCAGGTGGCGAGGGGCCGTGTCGCCAACCGAGAACGACGGAGGTTTGGCATGCGTTCATTCACGATGCTGCTCGCGTCCCTCGCGCTTGGATTCGCCGTCCTCGCCACGCCGGCTCTCGCGGGAGGCTGGGCGGTCACCACGTTCGACTCACTGCCCGGTCAGTTCGTCTCCGGGCAGGAGTACACGCTCGGCTACACGATCCGTCAGCACGGCGAAACACCGGTCAACGTCGACAAGACAGAGATCCTCGCCGTCGCCGTCTCGGGCAGAACGCTAGCGTTCCCGGGCACGTCGCAAGGTGGCGTGGGCCACTACGTTGCCAGCGTCTTCTTCCCCGCCGGTGGCACGTACACCTGGCAGGTCACGCAAGGAGCGTTCGCGCCGCAGGACCTTGGCAAGATCTCCATCGTCGCGGCCGCCGGCACGACCACTGATAAGGCAGTGACCGCCGACAAGACCGCGGCGGACAAGGCCGCAGCCGATAAGGCACTACCGGCTGACAAAGCAGTCGCTGCCGAGAAAGCAGCGGCCGCTGAGAAGGCCGCAGTCGCCGACAAGGCCGCCTTTGCCGAGAAGGCCGCTGCTGCTGAGAAGGGCAAGGCGCTCGCAGCCGACAAATCTGGCGTCGCCAGCAATGGGCTCAACGCGCCGGCCCCGGCACCCAATCAGAGCGGCGACCCCTTGCGGACCGCTCTCCCGTTTGCGGCAGCGGCCGCGGCGGCGATGTTCATCTGGCGTCTCATCACCATGGTGCGAACCACGCGCCGTACTCGAGCCACGGCACAGGCCTGATGCTGCGATCGATCGCGGAGCTCGCCGCCTACGGAACGCTCGCCGCGCTGCTCGCGGCGGCCAGCCTGGCCCCCGAAGCGGGGAACGCGGTGGGCTCCGCGACGATCGGCACTGAAGCGGCTGCCGAGGTCTCTTCGCGAGGATCCCTTCTCTTCGCGACCAAGGGGTGCGTCGGGTGCCACACGCACACCGCCCTCCCCAGCTCGCGCATGAGCGTTGGCCCGGATCTTTCAGCGCTCGCCGAACGCGCCGCTACGCGAGTCCCAGGCCTCGATGCACGCGCCTACGTGCGCCAATCACTCCAAGACCCGCGCGCTTTCCTGGTGTCCGGCTACGACGCGCGGATGCCGGACCTGCACCTGTCCGACGAGGAGGTCGACACGCTCACCGCGTTCTTGCTCGCCAGCGACCGCTGATACCAATTCTGATAGCGTCTTTGTACAGGGACAGCGCGTCAGCGGATGGTCAACGAGCTCGGACAGATCTGGTGGTAGGGACACTGCTGGCAGGTCTTCACCCCTTTGAGCGGCGCGGCGCCGAAGGAGCGGGCGCGGATCTTCGCGGCGGTGCTGGTGACGAGGGTGCCGACCACGCTCATGTCGGTGTCGGTCGGCTTGATCACTCCACGCTCGCCCGTCTCGAGGAAGTGGAGCGCGGCTTCAGCGGGGCGCGTGCCGTACATCTTCTCGTGCGCCAGCGCATACAGCCGCAGCTGCAGGTCCTGATTGGCCGCCTGCTGCGGCCGGTCACTTCCTTCGTCGATCGCGGTGGACTTGTAGTCAACGACGCTCGGACCCGCGTCCGTCTGATCGACGCGGTCCCATCGGCCGACCACTCGGTTTCGCCCGAGCATGAACGAGAACCGCTGCTCCACCAGATCCGGCGCGGGCTGGGTGCGCTCCTGCTCGTGGAAACGACGCAGCGCTTCGAGGCCCGCCTGGAATCGCTCGGTCTCGTGCTCCGGACTGATGAACCCCTCAGCGAGCCACGCCGCTCGGAACGTCCCCTGGAGGTCGGCCAGGGTAGGCTGCTCCCCCTCGCGCTTTCGCCTTAGGTGGTCCTTCACGGCCTCGTGCAATGCGAGGCCGTAGATCATCGACGGCGTCGGCAAGACCGGGATCTGCAGGACGTGCTTGAAGCGATAGAGCAGCGGGCAACGCCGGTAGTCATCGATATCGCTGTAGGAGACGGTGAGAACGTCGTCGGGCCCGAGCGCCGGCAGCGGCGCATCGGCCTCCTCGGCCGGGACCTGGAAACGCTGAAGCTCCTCGTAGGCCGCGAGACGCGCCGATATCCGCTCGGGCTGCCGGCCCAGCGCCTCGCCGATGAACCGACTCGGTCGAAATGCGCGGGTCCCCCCATAGTCCACGGCGTTGGTGAAATAGAACGTGTCCTTCGCGCGCGTCATCGCCACGTACGCGAGCCGCCGCTCTTCGGCAATGTGGTTCTCTCGGGACGGCGGCGGCGACTTCGCCAGCGCCTCCGGCAGCGGCAAAGCCTCGGAGCGCATCGATCCGGGGATCCGCTCGTCAGTGCAGTGGACGAGGAAGACCACCGGGAACTCCAGCCCTTTGGCCTTGTGGACCGAGAGCACGTTCACGCGCTCGCTCGAAGCCTCGAAGTCCGCCGCGACGGGATCGTCCCCCGCCTCGCGCAGCAGCTCGAGGTAGGGCACGAAGAAGGATGCGCGATCGGTGGGCAGCGTTCTCGCGGCCGAATGGACCAGGCGAAAGAACTTCGCGACGTTCTGGCCCTGCTCCTCCGCGAGTGCCGAATCCGGATCGAGGTAGCGCGCGAGCAGCTTCGAGCGTTCGAGGAACTCGTAGAGCAGCTCGGCCGTGGTGAGCTCCGTGGCTCGCTGCGCGTAGCTCGCGAGGTCGTCGCAGAGTGACTTCGCAGCCGCCGTCGCTTCGTCCGAGAAGCCGGCGTTCGCCCGCGCGATCTCCTCGAAGACCTCGCGCAGCGGACGCTGCCGCCGACCGCTGGCCTCCGCCGCGCGTGCGAGCTCGACCGCGGGAAAGGCGTAGAGCGATGAGACCGCGAGGTTGTAAACGTGGCGCGAGTCAGAGGGCAGAGCGACCGCCGAGAGGAACGAGATCAGGAGACGGATCTCGGGTCGCTCGTAGAGCTGCCCGCCACCCGAGAAGTGGGCCGGGATCTGCCGCCGCGCGAGCGCGTTCAGGAACGCCGTCGCGTCGCTGTTGTTGCGGACGAGGATCGCGAAGTCTCCGTAGCGGCGCTGGTGTCGGAGTGCCTCGCGCGCGATGACGTCCGCGACCTGTTCGGCCTCGTCGGCGCCGCTGACCTTCTGGATGTGCTCGACCTCGACATCGGCCGCTTCAGCGCGGCCCTGCAGGCGCTTGTCGATACCGAGGCGCGTTTCCAGGCGCTCGGGGTTGTGCTGGATGAGGCGGTACGCGGCGTCGAGGAGGCCCTGCGAAGAACGGCGATTCTGCACCAGCGTCACGACGGCGGCGTCGGGATACGTGCTGCGGAAAGCGTCGAAGTTGCCGAGCGTCGCGCCGCGCCACGCGAAGATGGACTGGTCGTCGTCGCCGACGGCGGTGATGTTCCGGTGCGGCTCGACGAGGAGCCGGAGCAGCTTGAACTGCGCGTCGTTGGTGTCCTGGAACTCATCGACGAGCACGTAGTGGTAGCGGTTCTGAAGCCGGCGCGCGGCCGCGGGATGGTCGCGCAGCAGCCGCAGGCAGAGCGCGATCTGATCGCCGAAGTCGATCACACCTTCTTTCTCCTTGAGCGCCGTGTACGCCTGGTAGGCCGCGGAGAGCTCTTCCTGCGCGTCGGCCTCGTCGGCGCGCACGTCGGCGTCCATCCCAACCCCCACCGCGGCGCGCAGCTTCGCCGCGTACGCGACGTACTCATCGGGAGAGACGTCCTCGTCACGGGCGCGACCGAACAGATCGAGCAGTGCGCGCACGTACTCGAGCGGGTCGCCGGCGGGGCGGTAGCGCCGGAGTGGAAGGTCATACAGGTGCTCGCGAACGAAGATGACCTGCTCGGCGCTTGAGAGGACGCGGAGCTCACCCGACCGGCCGAGCTCGAGCGCGAACTCGCGGAACACCTCGTCGCCGAACCCGTGGAACGTCTTGATCGCCGCGTCATTCAGTCCAAGCGGCGTGTTGATGTCCACGCGCTCCTGCATCCCAGCCGCCGCCTTCTCGGTGAAGGTCAGCGCCAGGATCTGATGCGGCTTCGCCGCACCCGATGCGATTAGGTGCACGACGCGAGCGGTGAGGACGTGCGTTTTTCCCGTGCCCGCGCCCGCGACGATGAGAAGCGGCCCGGCGCCGTGCTCGACCGCGCGGCGCTGCTCTTCAGTGAGGCCGCCGATGATGTTGGGCTTCGGCTCCCCGAGACCGAAGGCGAGCTGTTCGGTCATGCGCCGACTTGCCCGCGAACGATCACGGCCCGGCGGTCGGAAGCACTTCGCTCATTTGTTCTATTCTACGCGCAGGAGGTTCCGCCCCCTTCCACCCCCAGACGGCACGCGTCACTTCTCGGCGAGGCTCTCGGCGAGAGCGACGAGGGTGCGCACCGCCGGACCCTGCGGTCCGCGCGGCGCGTAGGAACGGTCCTTGTCGGACCAGTCGACGCTGGCGATGTCGAGGTGTGCCCACTCGGTACCGTCTTCGACGGCGGCCCACAGGAACGCGGCGGCCTTGATCGCGCCGCCCTCGCGGCCGGCGCTGTTCCGGATATCGGCGACCTCGCCCTTGATCTCGTCCTTGTATTCGTTGGTCAGCGGCATCGGCCACATCCGATCCCCCGCCTCGCCGGCGACGCCACGCACGGTCTCCACGAACGCGTCGGGCTTTCCGAACAGGCCGGTGAAGTACGGTCCGAGCGCCACGCTGATCGCGCCGGTCAGGGTCGCGATGTCGACGACGCGCCGCGCTCCCCTCGCGCTGCGCATAGGTGATCCCGTCGATGAGGACGAGGCGACCTTCGGCGTCGGTGTTGATCACCTCGACGGTCTTGCCGCTCATGCTCGTGAAGACGTCGCCCGGCTTGGTCGCGCCGCCGCCCGGGAGGTTCTCGGTGCACGGAGCGACGCCGAGGACGTTGACGTTCAGCTTGAGGCGTCCGATCGCGCCGAGCGCGGCTATGACACTGGCCGCGCCGGTCATGTCGGCCTTCATATGGTGCATGTTGTCCGCGGGCTTGAGCGAGATACCGCCCGAGTCGAACGTGATCCCTTTGCCGACGAAGGCGACGTCGTACGTCCGCCCGCCCGCCTCGGCCTTGCCGCGTCGACCGTGATAGCGCATGACGATGAAGCGCGGCGGCTCGTGGCTTCCTTGCGCGACGGACAGATAGCTCCCCATACCGAGCGCGCGGCAGCGCTCGAGGTCGAGGATCTCGCACTGGATGCCCGCGGCCTTCGCCGCGGCGCGCGCTTCGCTCGCGAGGATCGTCGGCGTCATCCGGTTCGCTGGCTCGTTCGCGAGCCGCCGCTGCAGGTTGACGGCGTCGCCCACGGCGTGTCCGCGCTCGATGGCCTGCGTCGCGGGCTTCCCGGTGACGAGGGCGACGCTATCGATCGGCGGCAGGCGGCGCTCCTCTTCCCGCGTCCGATAGGCCTCGGGTCGCCACATCGCATACACCACGCCCTCGACCGCGGACTGCACGGCGCGCTCCTCGCCGAGGGAGCTGGGGGCGATGAAGACCGCGAGCTTCCGGACGTTCGAGCGCCACAGCGACTTCACGCCGGCGGCGGCGATGTTGCGCGCGCGCTCCGCATCGTGGTCCGCGGCGCGACCCGCGCCGACGACGACGATGAGCGGCTCGCCGTGGTGCGCGGTGACTCCGTACGGCCGTGCCGCACCGGTCTGCCCCTTCGCGATGCGGTCCACGACGGTCTTCACGGAGCGCGGCAGCCCGGCTGGCGTGCCGCCGTCACTGCTGAGCGGCACGATGACCGCGTCGACCTGACCGAGCGCTGACGCGCGGACCGCACGGAACTTCATGGACCGTCCTCCCCTTGGCGTGTGAATGAGGCGATGCGTTCGCGAGCGATGTCCAGGGTGAGCACGAGGATGCGATCGTCGCCCTGGCGGCGAGTCAGCCCGCGATCGTCGAGGAATTGTAGGAGCGGGAGGACGTGCTTGCGGCTCGAGCCGGAGAGGTCTCGCGCGCGTGCGACGGTGATCGAGCCGCTCGTCGCCAGCTCGTCCACCACGGCGCGCGCGAAGTTGGTCACGGCCTCCGGCAGGAAGACCGCCTCGGTACCGATGCGGACGACGTCGCCGCGCTCAGCGAGCGCGGCGATGAGCTCGCGATCGAGCCCGTGCTCCGTTTCGAGCTGCGCGGGACTCGGCGGCTGCAGCGGATCCTTGGCGAGCGCCGCGCGTGCGCTCACCCAGTGACGCTCCTGGTCGTCGGTGAGGCGTGGCCGGTGCGCCGGAAGCGCGAGCGCGCTCCCCCGCTCCTCCAGGCGCCGGTCCACGACGAGCCGGTCGATGAGCGAGTTGAACCGCTTAGCGGGAAGGCCCAACGCCGAGCGCGCCTCTTCTCGCGACGCGCCCGCGCGGAGCGGCGTCCTCCGATGCGCCTGCGCGCAGATGCGCTCGACGTGCGTCGCGAGCACCTCGAACACGTCGCGTGCCACGAGTGCGTCGCCGAGAGGAACGGCACGGCCGTCCGCGACGAGCTCCGCCATCGCCGCGCTCCGCTCATCCGGTGACAGGCCGCTTCGCTCCGCGGCCTCGCCGGCCGTGCGTGGGACGTCGAGCGATGCGAGGAGCCGCGAGGCCGCGGACGGCGCGGTGCGCCGCTCGAGCGCGGCGACCGTTTCGGCGCGGCGACGGAGCCGCGCCGTCGCGAGATCCGCGACGGCGCCGCCGCCGATCGTCTCCGAGGGTGACGGCCGCCGCACGACGAGGCGGTCGCCGACCGCGACCGCGATCGGCGTCGCGAGACGCAGCTGCGCCCACGCGGTCTCGCCCGGGGCGACCCTGGGTCCCTCCAGCAGCGCAACGCGGGCCATCGTCTCCGCCGTTCCGACGTGGACCTTGACCTCTTCGTCATGCCCGAGTGCCGCGCTCGCACCCGGCAACAGCGCGAGCCGCACCGCGATAAGGTGCGTGGTCTCGAGCGAGCCGGGCCGCGCGATGACCATGCCGCGCGACACCGAATCCTTCTCGACGCCCGAGA
>JANNHF010000266.1:0-4140 GCA_031404235.1 Chloroflexota bacterium | reverse complement strand
CGTCGTCACCGCGCCGGTAGTGGAACGCGAGCGTGTCGATGAACTCGTCGATACGCTCGCCGAAGAGATCTGTGTAAGCGTCTCCCACCACGACGTGCGTACGCCGGCGATGCGCGATCAGTTGCGTGCGATACGCGACCTCCTGGACGAGGGCGTGCGCGAAGGAGTAGGTGGGTTCGGCCATCAGCACGCGGCTGACGAAGTGCTCGCGCTCCAGCGTGCCGAGGGCCGGATCCAAGTCCTCATCGGGCGTGACGCGGGCCAGGACGCGCTTCCCGAAAGTACGTCCGATCACCGCCGCGCCGTGCGCGACGTGGCGAGGTGAGGCATCCAGCGCATCCAACCGTGCCTCCAGCAGGTCTTGCACGGTCGCGGGCACGGTCAGCTCTTTTCCGGGCCGGACCGAGCGGACGACCTCCTCGATGAAGAACGGATTGCCCGCGGTGCGCTCCAGGATCAGCGCTCGGGTCGCGTCGTCGAGCGGGACAGGCGAAAGCCGCTCTATGAGCTCCGTGGCGGCAGCAGACGGCAGCGCGTCAAGCGCGATCGTCTCGGCAGGCCACGTGATGTCGGTCGGCTCACGCGACGTACTGACGAACAGACACTGGAGCGGTGCGATGGTCGAGGTCACCTCGCCGATGACGTCGGCCGACGACGCGTCGCGCCAGTGCAGATCCTCGATCACCACCACGAGCGGGCCTGTGGCGGCTCGTCGTTTGAGCGCTTCGCGCAGGAGCGACACGATGAGCCGACGCTTGCCAGCGGGATCGAGAGGAGAACGGACCTCGTATCCGAGCAGCTCGAGAAGCAGGGTCGCGGCGGCCTCACCGGATGCCGCGAGGTCCGCGTTCACGATGAGAGCGGCACGAGCAGTGGGTTCGTCGTCGGTCGCGCCGATCGCAAGTATCCGTCGGACCAGCTCGGCGACGAGGGCATACGGCGTCGCCTGCTCGTAAGAGTTTGCGCGCGCACGAAGGCGCGGCGCGCCCTTCGGCAGACCGGACAGCAGCTCCGCGACGAGCCGGGTCTTTCCGACTCCCGCCTCGCCATAGACATGCACCACCTGCCCACGACCGGCGAGTGCCTCGCGATAGTGCGCGAACAGGCGGGCGAGCTCGGCCTCCCGGCCGACGATCTTCGGCCCGCCACGCGGACTGGCACGCCGTTCCGGCCCGAGGACGCGGAACACGGGGACGGGCTCCGACTTTCCCTTCAGCGTCAGTGGCGGCACCGCTTCGACGACGAAGGCGCTCCGGGTGAGAGCGAGCGTCGATTCGCTGATGAGCACGGCATCGGGCGGGGCGGCGCTCTCGATCCGCTGAGCGGTATTCACAGCGTCGCCGGTGACCGTGTAGGCCAGTACCTCGCCTGGCAACAGCCCCGCAACGACCTCGCCCGTATTGATCCCGATCCGGATCGCGATCTTGATGGCGTAGGTCTTCTCCAGAGTGGCATTCAGTGACTGGGCCGAGCGTTGGATCGCGAGTGCGGCACGGATCGCGCGGACGCCATCGTCCTCATGAGACACGGGCGCCCCGAACACGGCCATCACCGCATCGCCGATGTACTTGTCCACTGTGCCGCCGTAGTGCTGGATGGCGCGGGCGAGCACTCCGAAATACGCGCCGAGAACGATGCGCAACTTGGATGGGTCGAGCTTGGCGCCGAGCGGCTCGGACGACGAGATATCGGCGAACAGCACGGTCACGATCTTGCGCTCCTCAGCGAGCACGTGAGTCCGGTCGGCGGTGACCTGCAGCGACGCGCTCGTGGCTGCGCCCATGACGTTCACAAGCTCCCGCGTGGCGTGACGCAGGCCGAGCACGCGATAGGCTGGCATGAGTGTCTGCGACGCCTTCGGTCGCACCTGCTCGACCGCCGCAAAGCGGATCGCGCCGCGCGCCGCGGTCCGCGTCGCGGGGCTCACGAGCACGGAGCCGAGCGGAGCTGCCGATTCGAGAGCCTCGGCGAGCGTGACGGGGGCGCCCACGACCGTGTACGTGGCCTGGACGTCCTCGGCGATCGCTCCGCCCATAACGGTGCCGGTGGCGATCCCGATCCGACAGGCCAGCTGGATGCCGTAGCGGCGCTGCAGCTCGATGTTCTCGCGCTCGATCGCCTCTTGCATGGCGACCGCGGCGACGACCGCGCGCGCGGCGTCATCGTCGCGTGTCTCGGGAACTCCGAAGATCGCGATGACCGCGTCGCCGATGTACTTGTCGACGACTCCACCGCGCCGGTGGATCTCGCGGGCGAGCGCGGCGAAATAGGAGCCGAGTACAGCGCGAAGCTCTTCCGGATCGAGGCGCTCCCCCAGCGGCGTCGAACCAGAGATATCCGCCTTGAGCACCGTCACGACGGTGCGCTGGGCCGTGTCGCGCGCGCGCTTGCGTGGGGTCGGACGCGCGCGGATGTCCTCCCTCACGATGTCCGCCACTCTAAGAGCGCGCGCAAGCCGCGTAGCACGTCAGCCGGCGCGCTGACCGTTACTTATCCAGACCGGCTGCCGCGCCGTTACGGCGCGACAGCTACCGGCTTCGGAGCCTCGGCCTCCGCCTTCTCGATGACGAGCTTGCCTTCCACCGGGTGCACGTTGACGGTGTCACCCGCGTGGAACTTCCCCTGGAGGAGCATCTCCGCGAGCGGGTCGGCGATCTCGTTCTGGATCTGCCGCGCGAGCGGCCGCGCGCCGAAGTTCGAGTCGTAGCCGACCGCGGCGATGTAGTCCTTCGCCTCGTCGGTGACGACGAGCGTGATCTCCTGTGACGCGAGCTGCTTGCGCACACCCTGCAGCTCAAGCTCGACGATCTTGCGGATCTCAGGCTTGGTGAGAGGCGTGAACACCACCGTGGCGTCGATGCGGTTGAGGAACTCGGGTCGGAAGAAGCGCTTCATCTCTTCCTGGACGCGCTCCTTCATGCGCTCGTATTGGGCGATCGTGTCGGCATCGTCGCCCTCGCCCTTGGTGCGGAAGCCGAGCGCGCTCTCGCTCTTGAGCATCTTCTGCGCAAGGTTGCTGGTCATGATGATGATCGTGTTGCGGAAGTCGACGGTACGGCCCTTGGCGTCCGCCAAGCGGCCCTCGTCGAAGATCTGCAGCAGGATGTTGAAGACCTCGGGGTGCGCCTTCTCGATCTCGTCGAGCAGGATCACGCAGTACGACTTGCGGCGCACCGTCTCGGTGAGCTGGCCGCCCTCTTCATACCCGACGTAACCGGGCGGTGATCCGACGAGGCGCGACACGTTGTGCCGCTCCATGTAGTCGGACATATCGATCTTCACGATGTTCTCTTCGCTGCCGAACATGAAATCGGCGAGCTGTTTCGCGAGGTGCGTCTTGCCGGTGCCGGTCGGTCCGACGAAGAAGAACACGCCGATCGGTCGGCGCGGGTCCTTCAGGCCGGCGCGAGCGCGGCGCACCGCGCGGGAGACCAGCGTGACCGCGGGCGCCTGTCCGATGACCTTCGAGTGGAGCACTTCCTCCATGCGGAGGAGCTTCTGTGTCTCTTCTTCCGCCAGCCGGCGGACCGGGATCCCGGTCCACATCGAGACGACCTCGGCGATGTCCTCGTCGGTCACTTCAGGCCGCTTCTGCGACTGAGCGAGCAGCCAGTCGGCTTTCGCCTGCTGGAGCTTGTCCTGCTGCTGGCGCTCCTTCTGGCGGAGCGTCGAGGCGAGCTCGTACTGCTGCGCCTCCATCGCCTGCTCCTTGTCGGTGACGACCTTGTCGAGCTCCTTCTGGGCGTCCTTCACGTCGGTCGGGAGCGTGGAGTAGCGCAGCCGGACCCGGCTCGCAGCCTCGTCCATGAGGTCGATGGCCTTGTCCGGGAGGAAGCGGTCGGTGATGTAGCGCGAGGAGAGCTCGGTCGACGCCTTCACCGCATCGTCCGTGATGGCGACCTTGTGGTGGTCCTCGTACCTGGAGCGGATGCCCATCAGGATCGCGATGGTCTCCTCGATCGTCGGCTCCCCGACCATGACCGGCTGGAAGCGGCGCTCGAGTGCCGCGTCGCGCTCGATGTACTTGCGGAACTCGTCGAGCGTCGTCGCGCCGATGCACTGCAGCTCGCCGCGCGCCAGCGACGGCTTGAGGATGTTCGCGGCGTCGACCGCGCCCTCGGCCGCGCCGGCGCCGACGAG
>JANNHF010000265.1:0-1996 GCA_031404235.1 Chloroflexota bacterium | reverse complement strand
CGGCGCGTGGGGCAGCATCGCGGCGGGCGCGACCGGTGACCCAGTCACACCGTTCCGCATCTCGGTCCCGGCGGATGTTCCCGACCAGCGCGAGGTGCCGTTCTCGTTGGTGATCTGGGACGGCTCGCGCAGTTGGCGGGAAGCGTTCCAGTTGACGGTGCGCGCGCCCGAGCCGCGCCACTACGAGCACGTGGTCACCGAGTCGCCGGGTAACAACAACGGCCGGCCCACCACGGGCGAGACCGCGAACTATTCCGTGCGCGTGCGCAACAACGGTTCCGGAGTCGCCAATGCGGTGACCGCGAAACTCCGTTGCCTGAACGGATTCGCCACGGTGACCGACAGCACCAGCACCGTCGGGAACATCGCGGGCGGCGCCACCGTGCAGGGCGACCCGTTCGTGTTCGCCGTCACCGCGCCAGGTGCGATCTTTCAGCTCGAGATCAGCGACGCGCTCCAGGTTCGCCGGCTCCAGACGTTGGACCTCACGTTCCCGGGGGCGCCGTTCGGGCTGGCCGGCATCGGCGAGGCGGACGCGGTGAAGCTCACCTGGAACCCGAACGTCGAGGCTGACCTGACGGGCTACAACATCTACCGCAGCACGGCGCAGGCTGGCCCGTTCTCCAAGGTGAACCCGTTGCCCACCGACCGCATCGCGTACTACCACGATGAGGCGCTGCCGGCGTTGACGAAGTTCTTCTTCCGCTGCACGGCGGTGGACTCGTCCGGGAATGAGTCGGCGTTCCTGAACGCCGTGAGCGTGAGCACGAACCCGCCGCTCCACGCCATCTTCCCGATCCCGACCGGCGGCACCACGCCGTCCTCGGTGGCGGTCGAGTTCGTTTACTCTCCGAACTTCGCCACCATCGCCGCGGGCTCCGACGTGTTGTACGTGCTCAACGCCGATGGCTCGGCGCCGGTGGATGCCGACGGCGCCGGGGCGACGCTCGGTGATTTCACCACGCGCGGCTCGTACTTTGCCGCCGGGCCGTCCATGGCGGTGCTCGGCCCCGCGCAAGGCATGTCGTTCATCGCGCCGTCGTGGGACAGCACGGCGTTCTACGTGTTCGACGACCAGGGGCAGGAGCGACCCGGCTTCCCGCTCTACACGCTTGACCCCATCTGGTCGTCTGCCGTGGTCACCGACCTCGACAACGACGGGCTCATGGAGATGGCGTTCGCCTCGAACGGCAACCGCTTCTACGTGATGCGCGAGAACGGCCAGGAGTGGATGAACGGCGACGCGAATGCTGCCACGAAGGGCGTGTTCAAGGTGCTCGGCCAGCCGGTCAACTTCGGCTCGCCCGCAGCCGCCGACATCGACAATGACGGCCTGCCCGAGATCGTCTACGGCAGCTTCGACGGCAAGCTCTACGTGTGGAATCCGGACGGCAGCAACGTGGCGGGGTTCCCGTTCAACACGAACAACGCCATCTGGTCGTCCGCCGCCATCGGGTACCTCGATGGTCCCGGGGACACGTCGCCCGAGATCGTGTTCACTTCGCTGGCCGACTCGCTCTACGTCCTGAACAGCAACGGCGCTCGACGCACCGGCTGGCCCGTGTTCGCGAAATCGAGCGGCCCGAGCCTCGGCCGTTCGCCCTCACCCGCGCTCGCCGACATCAACAACGACGGTTTCCTCGACGTCGTGCATCTGGGCACGAATGGCGGGGTGTACGTGTACAACCGGAACGGCACGATCCTCGTGCCGTGGAGCAACGTGCGCTACTCCACCCTGACGACCACCGCGTCGGAGTCGAGCCCCGTGGTGGCGGACATCAACGGCGACGGCTACAACGACATCGTGTGCGGCGGCGAGGAGGGCCAGCTCACGGCGCTGTCCGGCGCCGACGCCTCGGTCCTGCCCGGCTTCCCGATCCAGCTCGCGGGCGAGATCCGCGGCACGCCTGCCCTGGCCGACGTGGACAAGGACGGCAAGACCGAGATCGTGCTCGCCGGCTGGGACAAGAACGTGTACGTGTGGGACTACGACTTC
>JANNHF010000264.1:0-6052 GCA_031404235.1 Chloroflexota bacterium | reverse complement strand
GGCTCGGAATAGCGGTCTACCCGATGACGTAGATGATCGTGAAGAGGCCGACCCAGACGACATCGACGAAGTGCCAGTAGATCGATGCCGCTTCGACCGCGAGGTGCCGCCGGGCTGAGAACTGGCCCTTCAGCGCGCGAGTGAAGACGTAGATGTTCATGAGGATGCCGCCGGTCACGTGCGCGCCGTGGAAGCCCGTCAGTGTGAAGAAGACGGCGGCGAAGATGCTGTTGTCCGGCAGGAATCCGAGCTTTGTGTACTCGTAGATCTGTCCCGAGATGAACCAGATCCCGAGGGCGATCGTGGGAGTGAGCCAACGGATCAGGCCCGCGCGATCGCCGCGCTTGATCGCGTTCACGGCGAACTGCATGGTCACGCTGGATGCGAGCAGCGCCACGGTGTTGATCGCCACAAGCGGTATCGGCGACCCGAAGATGTCCGTGGCGGAGTTCCAGTGCGGCTTCTCGCACTCCGTGGCGCAGCGCTGGAAGATCGGCTCCCACTCGGGCACACGAGCGCGCAGGAAGAAGTAGGTCGTGAAAAGGGCGCCGAAGAACATGGCTTCGGACGACACGAACAGGATGCAGGCCCACATCGCGTGAGAGAAGCGTCCGGGCTGCGACTCGAGGCCGGTCTCGTTGACGGGGAGGCGGTCGCGCGGGCGCTCGCGGCGACCGCGGACGATCCGCCGCTCCTCGGTGCGCGAGCTCATCGCCTAGTGGCCGCCATGCCCGGTCGGTTCGCCAGCCGCGACGTATGCCTGGGCGTCATCGATGAGCCACGTTGCGATCCCGATGACGAGGATGGCGGCGCCGAGAGCGATGAGCACGACACCGAAGAGGATGCCGAACGAGAGGATCGTCACGCCGAGAGCGATGATCGCTGGGGACAGGCTGGGTGCCGGCAGGTGCGGCTCGTGCTCGAGCTCGGTGGACGTCTCGTCATGTCCGGACACGCTCGACAGTCTATGAGGGCGATTGGCGCGTGTCGAAACGAGGCCGTAGTCTTTGTCGCGATGTTCCCGGTGCGCATTCGCGTGGCCCTCGGCGTCATCACAGCACTCGTCATCGCGCTCCTTTCATCGACCGCCGCGCTCGCCGATGGACCGTGGCCGAACGATCCGCAGGGTCCGGTGGCCCGAACCATCGCCGACCTTTACTGGATCATGTTCGCCTGCGCCGTCGTCGTCCTCGCGATCGTGGACGGCGCGATCATCTACTCGGGCATCAAGTTCCGCGAGCGACCCGGACGCGTCGCGCAGCAGTTCCACGGACACAACATGCTCGAGCTCACCTGGACGATCATCCCGACGATCATGGTCGTCAGCTTCTCGGTGCTGTCGTGGCAGAAGCTCGACTTCATCAACAACTCTCGGGGCGGCGACGTTGGGATGGTGATCCAGGCCGAGGGCGCCCAGTGGACGTGGAACTTCACCTACCCGCGCGACGATCGCTTCAGGCTCAAGGATGGCACGACGTATCTCACGGGAGCGCAGGAGCTGCACATCCCCGTCGGCACCAAGGTGCGCATCGAGCTTTCCGCGAAGGACGTCATCCACTCGTTCTGGGTCCCGTCGCTCGGCGGCAAGAAGGACGCGGTCCCGGGGCGCGCCACCGATCTGTGGATCCAGGCGGACAAGCCCGGAACCTACAAAGGTCAGTGCCTCGAGTTCTGCGGCGATGGACACGCCGACATGCTCATCAGCTTGGTCGCGCACCCGGTGAACGAATACGCCGCGTGGATCGACGAAGCGAAGCGGGAAGCCGAGCGGTTCTCCGCGCCGGAGACCGCGAGGGGCAGGGAGCTCTTCAGGTCCCTCGCCTGCGCGGGCTGTCACACGGTCCGAGGGCTGACGGCCGGCAGGTTCCCGGGCGCCCCCGAGCTCACGAACCTCGCGAGCAAGAAGAGCATCGCCGGAGGCGTGCTCTCACCGGTCAACGAGGAGAACCTGAAGCGCTGGATCTCCGACCCGCCCGCCGTGAAGCCTGGGACGCAGATGCCGAAACTCGCTCTCTCGGAGCAACAGGTCACCGACCTCGTCAACTTCCTGCTGGTCCTGAAGTGACGAGGACGGATCTAACGGACCGCTAGCACCGTTCGCATCCCCAGCTGATAGTGGCCTGCGACGTTGCAGATGATCACGTAGTTCCCGGCCGCGAGATCCGCCGTGACCACCGACACCTTGCCGACGGGGAGGCTCTTCACCTGCTTCACCAGGCCATCTTCCTTCGCCTTGCCGTCCGCGGTCGCCAGCTGGTCGAAGGCGAGGTCTGTCTTGATCAGCTCGAACGAGTGCTCCATGCCGCCCTCGTTCTTGACGCCGAACTTCACCGTACCCGGTCTCACGGTCGCAACGCTCAGCTCGACCTTGTAGTCCCTCATGTGGACCGCGACATCCACGTCCGCGGGGATCGCCTCCGACGCGCCAGCGCAGGCCGAAATGGTCAGGGCAAGGCCCACGAGCAGCGCGTGGGAAAGGCGTCTCACGGCCGCAGCGTACCGCGCTCGCGGCGGCTCTGCGTTCCGTCATTCTGTTCGCGACGACGCTGCGTCTCTTCCTCGTGTTCGAGCCAGCGGAAGAACGCCAGCGAGACGCCGAGCAGGAACACGGCGTCGCCGATGACCCACATGAGCGCTCCGCCGATCCGCTGATCGGTCAACGCGTCGAGGCCGTAGCGCGCAGTGCGGTCGGCATAGTGAGGGTAGAGCGCGCGGGTCGAGAACGATAGGACGCCCCCCAGCAGCGTGTTCTGCGCTGCGCCGGCGAGGAGCAGATAGATGATGCGAGCCGCGTACGGCAGGGTCCCCCGGAACGGCACCGGGTCGATCACGACGCTCCAGAACAGCATCGCAGCGCCGAAGAAGTGCGCGTGTTCGAGGACGTGCACTCGCGCATCCTCGACGGCCGCGTCGTAGAGGGCCGGCCAGTGCCAGAGATAGACGCCACCCACGAATAAGAGCACCGCGACGAGCGGATGGCGCAGGACGTGGACGAGGCCACGCACCGACCCGCTGCCGGCGAGTGGCCGCACGATCCGCACACGGATGAGATCGGGCAGGCCCAGGAGCAGCGGCCGCACCGGCTGGCCGATGAAAAGGAGCGGAGGCGCGATCGTGGCGAGGAGCATGTGCTGGAGCATGTGAACGCTGAAGAGGTCGGCGGCGAGGACCTCGAGCGCCGGCATGAGCGCGAACAGCAGGGTGGCGATGCCGAGAAAGAAGACTCCCGTACGCCATGCCGGCCAGCGCCGCCGCTTCATCCGCCGCACGCCACGGGCGTAGGCCGCCGCCGCGAGGACGGCGACGACGACGGCTAGAGCTTCAATGAGCTGTCCACCATGATCGCGACGAACAGCAGGGCGAGGTAGAGCAGCGAATACAGGTACAGACCTCGAGCGACGGCACGTCGGCGCGCCGCGGCCGCACGGATCAGGCGCACGGACCAGCCGATGAACACCAGCCCGAGGCCCACGGCGGCGACGAGATACAGGGGACCCAGCCCGCCACCAAGGAAGAGCAGCACCGAGAGCGGCACCAGCGACAACGCGTAGGTGAAGATGCCCCACGTCGTGGCCTCCTCGCCGCGAACGACCGGGAGCATCGGAATGCCGGCCCGTTCGTAATCGTCGCTGATGAGGAGCGCCAGCGCCCAGAAATGCGCGGGCGTCCAGAAGAAGACGATCGCGAACAGGAGCCATGCCTCGAGGTCGAGCGATCCCGTGACGGCGGCCCAGCCGACGAGCGGTGGGATCGCGCCGGCCGCACCGCCGATGACGATGTTCTGGACGGTCGAACGCTTCAGCCACAGCGTGTACACGAGGATGTAGAACAGCGTGCCGCCGATGGCGAGCGCGGCCGCGAGGATGTTCGCGAAGAGCGCGAGCACAGCGAACGCGATGATGTTGAGGACGACCCCGAGACCGACCGCCCACTCGTCCGGCACGCGGTGCGACGGCAGCGGTCTGCGGCGCGTTCGGCGCATGAGCTCGTCGATGTCGCGGTCGAAGTAGTGGTTCAGCGCGGATGCGCCGCCGCTCGCCGCCGCGCCCCCGACGATCGTCGCCGCGAGGAGCGAGAACGGTGGAACGCCCCGCGCAGCGAGGAACATCGCGCCGATCGCGGTGAGGAGCAGCAGCGACATGATCGCCGGCTTGGTGAGCGCGACCATGTCCGAAACAAGCTCGCGCGACGGCAGCGTGGGACGCCACGCGACCGCTGTGAGCGCGACGGTGAGGCACCACAGGAGCGACGCGACCGCGGGATGCACGCCGAGGGCCCACGGCGCGAAGCCCGAGAGCGGGTTCGCGGCGCCAAGCGCGACTTGCACGACGAACGCGGCCGCCGTGAGGACGCTCAGGACACCGAGCCCGGCGGACTCGCTGCGGTGCCGCCACGCTTGCCAGCACGCCGCCAACAGGACGACGCCGACGACTGCGGCCACCCACCGGTGCGCCATATGGATCGCGGGCGCGCCGAACGTGGGGAACGGGCCGTCGTCGCATAACGGCCATGTGGTGCAGGCCATGCTCGCTTCGGCGCCGCGCACGTACGCCCCCGACAGGAGCACGACGAACGTGCCGACGGCCGCCGCCAGAAGGAGCGCGGTCCACGGTGCACTGCGCTCGCGCGCCGCGAGCGCCGGAAAGCGGACCTCGATCGCGAGCACGGTGAGAAGGGCCAGCAGGACCTCCGCGTTCGCGAGATGCGCGGTCACCCAGGCGTGCGGAAGCTCGAGCACCACGACGACGCCGCCGAGGACCGCCTGAAGGATGTAGAGAACGCCCGCCGCGACGACGAGCGCAAGCACCCTGCGCTGCTCGCGGTGCCGGGCGATCGTGACGATGCCGAGCGCCGCAAGGCTCAGGCCGCCGGCGATGGCGATGAAGCGGTGGAACCACTCGATACGGGTCTGGGCGTCAAGGCCGGGCAGGAACTGTCCGTGGCAAAGCGGCCAGTCCGGGCAGCCCAGTCCCGAGCCGGTCACGCGCACGATGCCGCCCCAGACGACGACGAGGAACGAAAGCACGAGCGTGACATACACGAGGGCGCGGTAACGAGGACTGAGAGTCATGCGGATCCCACGACGTGCGCCCTAGTGGGGCACGTCTTCTTTCAAAGGGCGTGCGCTGCGCACGACCGGGACGCGAGCGAAGTTGTACGCCGGCGGCGGAGAGCTGGTCGCCCATTCGAGCGTGTCACCCTCCCACGGGTCATCGTCCGCGATCTTCCCACCCTTCATCACGATGCTGCTGAGGAAGTTGAAGATGAAGATGAGGATCGAAAACGCGATCAGGTAGACGCCGATCGTCGCGATCAGGTTCAGGAATCCCCACTCGGGCGACTGGACGTAGTGATAGGTCCGGCGCGGCATTCCCTCGATGCCGAGCTGGTGCATGGGATAGAAGGCGAGGTTGAAGCCGAAGAAGAAGATGAGGAACTGGATCGTGCCCAGCTTCTCGCTCATCAGCCGTCCGCTCATCTTGGGGATCCAGTAGAACGCCGCGGCGAAGAACGAGAAGAGCGCGCCGCCGACCAGCACGTAGTGGATGTGCGCCACGACGTAGTACGTGTCGGACAGCTGGATGTCCACGGGCACCGAGCCGAGGAACACGCCGGAGATCCCACCGATCGTGAACACCGCGAGGAAGCCGAGGGCGAAGAGCATCGGCGTCTTGAACCGCAGCGACCCGCCCCAGATCGTGCCGATCCACGAGAACACCTTCACGCCTGTCGGCACGGCGATGAGCATCGTCGACGACATGAAGAAGATCTGCAGCGCCGGATCGATGCCCGCGACGAACATGTGATGGACGAACACGCCGAACGACAGGAAGCCGATCGCGACCGACGCGTACGCGATCATCTTGTAACCGAAGATCGGCTTCCGCGAGAATACCGGGAGCACTTCGCTGATAACGCCGAAGCCGGGCAGGATCATGATGTAGACCTCGGGGTGGCCGAAGAACCAGAACAGGTACTGCCATAACAGCGGATCGGCGCCCTCAGCCACCGAGAAGAAGTTCGTTCCGGCGATGCGATCGAAGAGCAGCAG
>JANNHF010000263.1:0-1894 GCA_031404235.1 Chloroflexota bacterium | reverse complement strand
ATGGGTGACGTGACGCCCGCGGTCGACGCGTCGGCCACCGCGGAGGGCTCGTCCGCAGGCGGGACGTCGTCCAAAGCAGCCGATGCTTGGGACGTTGTCGTTTCAAACGTTGCCGGTCCGGAGGGAGGCGGCCGGACCTCGGTCGGCTCTGGTTCGCTCTCGGCGGTCGGTCCGGTGCGCGGCTCGAGAAGACGCCTCAGGTTCGCGAAGAATCTCTCCAACGGGTTCACACGGCACCTCCGTCGATCAACACCATAGGTCACCGGGGCTGCTGTGCGCGACGGTCGCTGCGGCTCGAATCCCAGCGTCAGCGCGCGTCGACGACGCCGATGCGTGGGCACACCGACGACAGCACGCACTGCGAGCAGTGCGGCCGCCGTGCGATGCAGACCTCGCGCCCGTGACGGATCAGGTGCATGTGTAACGCGTACATCTCGTTCGGCGGCACGGTCGCCTGAAGCGCCTCCTGCGCGACGATCGCATCGGCACGCTCGCCGACGAGGCCGAGCCGGCGGCTCACACGATGAACGTGGGTGTCGACCGGGAAGTACGCGCGACCGAGCGAGAAGAGCAGTACGCAGGCGGCGGTCTTCGGTCCGACGCCCGGAAGCGACACGAGCAGATCCCAGAGCGCCTTCGAACGCACGCGCGACAGGGCCTGCTCGTCGAGCGCGATGCCACGCTCCCGTAGCGCACGTAGGATCCCGCGGATGCGGATCGCCTTCGTGGGGCCCAGGCCACCGCGGTGGATCGCGCGCGCGATCGCGGGCAGCGGCGCGTCGGCGACCTCGTCCCACGACGGCAATCGCGACCGCAGGTCCGCGTACGCGCGGTCGCGGTTCGTATCACTGGTGTGTTGCGAAAGCACGGTGAGGATGAGCTCGTCGAGCGGCGGCAGACGGCGCGGCGCCGGCGGCGCTCCGTAGACCCTGCGCAGGCGAAGCGCGATCGTGCGAAGGAGTCGGCGCACTACGCCGCGTCGACCGTGGGGCTCATCCGCGCTCGCGCATCACGCCCCGGAAGTTCGGCTGCTCGTTCTCGCTGATGACCTGCACGATCTTCAGCTCGCCCTCGAGCGCTGCCAGCGTGTATGTCGCCTCGAACTCGTAAAGCGGACGATCTCCTTCACCGTGCAGCGCCCAGATCACGCGTGCCTGCGCGACTTCGGGTGAGATCTTGTCCTGTCGCTGGAAAGCGGCGGCATAGGCCTCGAGGAACGCCTTGACCCGCTCGGTGCTGATCCCAGCCGCTGACATCGTTCGAGCCTACTGGGAATGCCCGGGATGGGGCGCGGCGTTCGATAGAGTGGGCAGGTGGCAGGCGACGAGTTCGAAACCGAGGCGCTCCGCCATCTGGACGCGCTGTACCGGACCGGGCTGCGTATGACGCGGTCGGAGGCCGATGCGGAGGATCTCGTGCAAGAGACCTATATCCGGGCGTTCCGGTTCCGCGACCAGTTCACGCTCGGGACGAACATGAAGGCCTGGCTCTTCCGCATCCTCACGAACACCTTCATCAACACCTATCGGCGCAAGGCCGCGCAGCCTGAGGTAACCGACCTCGAGGGCGTCGACGAATTCTCGCTCTACCGCCGCATGGCCACCGACCGCGCCGCCTCGTCCTCGCCCGATCCGGAGGCCGAGCTGATGAGCAGCGTGGTCGATACCGAAGTGACCGACGCGCTCGAGGAGCTGCCGGAGAAGTTCCGGACCACTGTCCTCCTCGACGTCGAGGGCTTCTCCTATAAGGAGATCGCCGAGATGCTGAGCATCCCTATCGGCACCGTGATGTCGCGGCTGCATCGCGGCCGGAAGTTCCTCCAGAAGCGCCTCTACGACCTTGCGCGCGAACGTGGCATCGCGGCCGTGCGGACGCCGCAGAAGAGCTAGGGGAG
>JANNHF010000262.1:0-6242 GCA_031404235.1 Chloroflexota bacterium | reverse complement strand
GGCGCGGGCGCGACCTGGGATTACGGGCCGCTCGGCGTCGAGCTCAAGAACAACGTGAAGCGAGCGTGGTGGCGCGCCATGGTGCAGGTTCGCGAGGACGTCGTCGGTCTCGACGCCGCGATCCTCATGCATCCGAGGGTCTGGGAGGCGTCCGGGCACGTCGAGAACTTCATCGATCCGCTGGTCGAGTGCCGGAACTGCCGCAAGCGCTTCCGGATCGACGAGCTGCCGAATGGCGATCAGCTCATGGACGCCTGGCGATCCGACCAGATCGACCTAAGCACGGTCGGCTGTCCCAGCTGCGGCGAGAAGAAGCTCGCCGACCCGCGGCGCTTCAACCTTATGTTCAAGACGTTCGTGGGGCCGGCGGAGGACACGGCTTCGGTCGCATGGCTGCGGCCCGAGACGGCGCAGGGAATCTTCGTGAACTTCGAGAACGTCCAGCAGGCCACCCGGAGGCGGCTCCCGTTCGGCATCGCGCAGATCGGGAAGTCGTTCCGAAACGAAATAACGCCGGGTAACTTCATCTTCCGCTCGCGCGAGTTCGAGCAGATGGAGATGCAGTACTTCTGCCGGCCCGACGACGCGCCGCGCTTCTTCGACGAGTGGCTCGCGCGACGCCGTCAGTGGTACGCGGACCTCGGCATCGCCGACGACCTGCTGCGCTTCCGGGAGCACGCAGAGAACGAGCGCGCGCATTACGCGGCGAAGGCCGTCGACATCGAGTTCAAGTACCCGTTCGGCTGGAACGAGACCGAGGGCATCCACAACCGCACCGACTTCGATCTCCGCCGGCACAGCGAGTACTCCGGCAAGGACCTGCGATACCACGACGACCTCGCCGGAGACCGTTTCCTCCCGTACGTCGTCGAGACCGCCGTCGGGGCGGATCGCGCTACCTACGCGCTGCTCTGCGCCGCCTACGCGGAAGAGCCCGACAAAGAAGGCGTGCGTGTCGTGCTCCGTCTGCACCGCTCGATCGCGCCGTACAAGGTCGCGGTGCTGCCGCTGTCGAAGAACGAGCGGCTCACCCCCCTGGCGCGTGAGGTGTCGGCCGCGGTCCGTCCTCACTTCATGAGCACGTACGACGAGACGCAGGCCATCGGCCGCCGGTACCGGCGGCAGGACGAGATCGGGACGCCGCTCTGCGTCACCGTCGACTTCGACTCCCTCGAGGACCGAGCGGTCACGATCCGCGACCGGGACACCATGGCGCAGGTCCGCGTGCCGATCGCGGAGCTCGTGCCCGCACTTCAGGAGCGGCTCGGCGCCTAGCGCCGTCGCGCTCGCCGCGCTTCTCTATCTCGCCGCGCACGGCGCGCGCACGCCGTTCCTGGCACTGCTGGGTCTGAAGCGCCTTCGGAATCTCGTGCTCGTCATCGCGCCGTACGCGGTGAGCGTTCCGCTCGCGTTCGCGGTCGCGGAACGCCTCGAGCCAGCCAGCGCGGCGGGTCTCATCGCGGTGGCGCTCGCTCCGGGTGCGCTTCTGGCGCCCGCCCTCGTGACCGCGGCAGGTGGGCGCCGAGCGGACATGGCAGGCGCGCTCCTCCTCGGCACGGTCGTCCTGTCGTTCGTCCTCGTCGCCACCCGGTCCGCGTCGACCACGCTCGCGATGACTGCCGCGCAGGCCTTCGTCATCGCGTCGCTCGCTGCCGGCGCGCTGCCGACGGTCCGCGATCGGCTCCTCGGGCCGCTGCGGTGGGGCGGCCATCTCGCCGCGCTCGCCGTGATCGTGCTCGCGATCGCGAGCCGCCCGCCCATCGACGTGAGCACGGTGGCAGTCGCGCTCGCGGCTCTGACGCTCACGTTCGGCGTCGCCGGCGCGGTCGCGCTTGCCCTGCGGCGCGACGTGTTCTCGGCCGTCGCCGCGACCGGAACGCGAGAGCCGATCGTTGCGATCGCGCTCGCATGGTCGACCGGCGGGTCCGACGCGACGGCCATACCGGTCGTGAATGCCGCAATTCTGGGTATCGTCGCGGGGGCGCTGATCTTCCGCCGCCGCTAGGCTCCCCTCGTGCTCCCACTGGTCACCACGCTCGTGTCCGGCGCGTTCGCCGTCGCGGTGGCAATGGAGTACGCGCGCAAGCGACGTCCGCCGCAGCTCGCCTGGGCCATCGGTCTGCTGCTCTTCTCCGTCGCCGCGTTCATGGGCTTCCTCGCGCGCACTGGTGGCGCGACCGACCTCGAGTACCGGCTGTTCTATCTCTTCGGCGCGATCGCGAACGTTGCGTGGCTCGCGCTCGGCACGGTGCTCATCGTCGCGCCGCGGTATGGCCGCATGGCGCTCGCCTCCGTGGTCGCCCTGTCCGCGGTCGCCGCGTATGCGGTGTTCGCATATCCGGTCGACATCGCGGTGGCCGTGGACACGGGGAAGGGGTATCCCGATGGCTCGTTGCCGCGCATCCTGGCCGCGATCGGCAGCGGCGTGGGGAGCCTCGTCCTCATCGGCGGCGCGCTCTGGTCGGCCTGGGTCTTCCTCCGCCGGCGTGATCAGGGACGGCGCGCTCTCGCGAACGCCATCATCGCGGTCGGCGTCTTCATCGCCGCGGCCGGCGGCACCGCCGCGTTCACCGGCGCATCGGGCATCCTCGAGCTGACGAACCTTATCGGAGTGTCGGTGATGTTCGTCGGCTTCCTGCTCGCGTAACTAGACTCGGTCCGTCGTCAAAGGAGGGGAGCAATGAGGAAGCTGGTCTCATTCGTCATCGTCGCGTCGTTCCTGTTCACGCAGCAGCCGGCCATCGGCGCATCCGCGGTCGGCGAGGTACGCAACTTCGGTCCCGATCTCAGCGCCACTTGTAACCTTCCCGAGGGCGTCGCCGTCGATCCGCAGGGCAACGTCTATGCGTCGTCGCTGAACGTCGGAGCGTCGAGCGGTCCCGCGAACATCTGCGTGCTCGATCGCGACGGCCGCATCGTGGACCTCATCAGCGTCGCGCCTGTGGCCGGTGGCGTCGCACGCCTCCTCGGGATGCTGTTCGTGCCGAGCGAGGGTCTCTACGTGGGTGACATCGGGGGCAGCCGGGTGCTGCGGATCGACGTGCGGACGCACGCGGCGACCACGATCGCGACCGGCTTTCGCGCGCCGAACGCGTTCGCCCGCGACAGCCGGGGAAATTTGTTCGTCTCGGATTCGTTCCCGGGCACGATCACGAAGGTCGCTCCCGACGGGCAGACCACGGTCTTCGCCTATCCGGCGGTGCTTGCGCCGCGCGAGGGCGAGGCACCAGGCTTCGGCGCGAACGGGCTCGCCTTCGATCGCAACCAGCGCTACCTGTACGTGGCCGTGACCTCACGCGACGAGATCTACCGGATCGCGTACGCGAACGGCGCGCTTGGTGCGATCACGCTCTTCGCACGCGGCACCACGGGTGGTGCGCTGGACGGGGCGGACGGGATCGCGTTCGACGTCCGCGGGAACCTGTATGTCTGCTCGAACCAGTCCGACGAGATCGCGGTCCTCTCGCCGAGCGGTGACGTGATCGCCGTGTACCGCGGCACCGGCGCCAATGCCTTCAATTCGCCGGCGAGCCTGGTGTTCCGCGGACGCTCCGTCTACGTGGCGAACCTAGCGCTCTTCCACGGCGGTCCGCAGAAGCTGAGCGTGTTCACCGCGCCGTATCCCGGCGCGCCCTGACCCTGACGGGGCCCGGCCTTAGGGTCGGGCCCCTCGCGTCGGGGGGAGCTCGGGTGGCAGGTCCTCGTCCCCGACCATGCGCGACGCGAAACGGCGTGCCACCAGCGTCAGCGCCGCGGTCAACGCACCGGTCGCGGCGGTCCAGACCGCCTCCTTTGCCTTCGGACCTTGCTCGACCACAGCGATCTCCTGGCGCAGCGTCTCGCGCAGCCGTTTGCGGGCTTTGCCCTTCAGCTTGTCGACTCGGCCGCCGAGTCGCGCAATGACCGCGTCAAGGTCGGTGTCGGAGCGCCGCAGCCGACGCTCGCGAACGCCGCGAACGATGCCGACCGCGCCGATCGCCAGGAGCGAACCGAGCGTGCCGAAGACCGCGAGGGGTTGACGGCGGACGAGGTTGCGCGGATCCACGTCCTCGCGGATGCGGGTCCGCAGCTCGCTCAGATCGACGTCCAGGCTCGCGCGGAGATCGGCTAGCTCGCGCTCCGTCCGAGCAGACGGGCTTTCGCCCAACGCATCGTCTCCTTCAATGAATTCATGGTCCGCGTGGGTCCGCGCAGCTCGAGCTTCCTGTAACCGACCCAGCCGGTGAGGCCGGCGAGGGCAAGGAACAGCAGCAAGGTCAAGAGCGCCGCGACCGGGAACGGCAGCCAGATCGCGAAGACGGCGATCACGAGCACCGTCAGTGCGACGAACGTGCAAAGGACGCACGCGAGCGCGATGCCGAACCACATCGCCGCGCGCAGGTTCGCCCGCACGATCTCCGCGATCTCCTGCCGCGGCAGCTCCAGCTGCCTTCGGATGTAGAGCCGCACGTTGTCGCGGATACGGCCGAGGAGCGTGCGGTAACCGGGTCGTTCGTACAAGGACGGCGAATGTACCGCAGGCTCACGCACCGCGGACCAGCGGAGCAGGAAATCTGCCAATATCAGCCTGTCCGAGGGGAGGTGCACGGTGCCCGCACGCCGACGCGCGACCGCCAAGAAGAGCTCCGCGAAGGCCAAGAAGTGGGCCTACCTCTTCGTCGACGGCAAGGCCGAGGGTAGCGCGAAAATGCGCTCGCTCCTGGGTGGGAAGGGCGCCGGCATCGCTGAGATGACGAACGCGGGCCTCCCGGTACCACCAGGCTTCACGATCACGACCGAGGCGTGCAACGCGTACTTCGCGTCGGACAAGAAGCTGCCGCCTGGGCTCTGGGGTCAGGTCGAGAAGGCACTGGCCCGTGTGGAGAAGTCCACCGGCAAGAAGCTCGGCGACACGAAGAACCCGCTCCTCGTCTCGGTCCGCTCCGGCGCCGCCATGTCGATGCCCGGAATGATGGACACGGTCCTGAATCTCGGCCTCAATGACGAGAGCCGCGCCGCGCTCGAAAAGCTGAACAAGAACCCGCGGTTCGCATGGGACGCGTATCGACGCTTCATCTCGATGTTCGGCCGCATCGTGCAGGACATCCCGGCGGAGAAGTTCGATCGCGCTCTCGAGGCGAAGAAGAAGGTGACCGGCGCGAAGGGGGACACCGACCTCACACCGAAGGCTCTGCAAGAGCTCGTCACCGAGTTCAAGGAGATAGTCCGACGCGAAACGAAGAAGCCGTTCCCGACGGAGCCGCTCGAGCAGCTGCGCCTCGCGGTCGAAGCGGTCTTCGGCTCGTGGTTCGGCCGGCGCGCCGTCGACTACAGGAACGCGTTCAAGATCCGCCACGATCTCGGCACCGCGGTGAACGTTCAGTCGATGGTCTTCGGGAACCTGGGCGAGGACTCGGGTACCGGCGTCGCCTTCACGCGGGACCCCAACACCGGCGCGAAGGAGCTCTACGGCGAGTACCTCGTGAACGCGCAAGGCGAGGACGTCGTCGCCGGCATCCGGACCCCGTCCAAGATCGCGCAGATGAAGCAGGAGATGCCGAAGGTCTACGGGCAGTTCGAGAAGATCGCGCAGCGACTCGAGAAGCACTACCGCGACGTGCAGGATCTGGAGTTCACGATCGAGCGCGGCAAGCTGTACATGCTCCAGACGCGCAGCGCGAAGCGGACGGCGCGCGCCGCGGTGAAGATCGCCACCGACATGGTGCGCGAGAAGCTGATCAACAAGGACGAGGCGATCCAGCGCGTCGACCCGATGCACGTCGAGCAGCTCCTTCTGCCGCGGTTCGACGAGGCCGAGGTCGAGAAGGCGCGCAAGGCCGGTCGCTTCCTCGCGAAGGGTCTCAACGCTTCGCCCGGCGCCGCGACCGGGCGCGCCGTGTTCGACGCCGACCGCGCCGTCGAGCTCAAGGGATCAAAGCAGCTCGTGGTGCTGGTGCGGCCGGAGACGAGTCCCGACGACTTCCACGGGATGATCGCGGCGACCGGCATCCTCACCGCACGGGGCGGCTCCACGAGCCACGCGGCCGTTGTGGCGCGTGGCCTGGGCCTGCCATGCGTGGCCGGCGTCGCCGCGCTCGACATCGACCTGCACAAGCGCGAGATGCGCGTGAGCGGCAAGGTGGTGCGGGAGGGCGACGCGATCTCCATCGACGGGACCACCGGCGAGGTCTTCCTCGGCGAGCTCCCGACGATCCAGCCGAACTTCCGCGAGGAGAAGCTGCTCATCGAGCTGCTGGCGTGGG
>JANNHF010000261.1:0-3774 GCA_031404235.1 Chloroflexota bacterium | reverse complement strand
GTCCTGATAGCCGGCCTCGCTCAGCCGGCGCGCGCAGGTTCGGGCTTAAATACGCTGGCAGAGATCCTCGTAACGACAACCTAATCATGAGTCCCCCGGCGCACGCGGGCGTGTAGCTTCGCTGTCGCAGCCAGCCGGCGGGCCGGGCGAACCCGACGCACTATTCGCAACTGGAAGTTTGCGAGCTATGTGTCGGAAGAACGGATTTCGTGCTCAACTACCCGACAGAGAATTCGCAACGCGACAAGAAGAAGCCGGCGCTAGGTCTAGCTCGCCACCCTCACGCGCACGCCGAGGCGTTCCTGACGGAACGGGACCTTCGCGCGGCGCTTCAGATCCGCGAACGCCGCGTGCTGCGTCTCGTTGACGAACGTGAAGGCGACGCCACGGCGGCCGGCACGACCGGTGCGGCCGGTGCGGTGCACGAAGGTCTCGGCGTCCTCGGGGAAGTCGAAGTTCACGACATGACCGATGTCGTCCACGTGGATGCCTCGCGCCGCGAGGTTGGTCGCGATGAGCGTCGGGATGCGGCCGCTACGGAATCCTTCGAGGACGCGCTCGCGCTCGTGCTGGCCGACGTTGCCGTGCAGCGCGCGCGCCGGGCTGCCGAGGCGCTCGAGCGCCTTCACGAGCTTGTCGGCGCCGTGCTTCGTGCGCCGGAAGACGAGCGTGCGCACAACGTCCTCGCGCCGGAGGATCTCGTGGAGCGCGGCGACCTTGTCGGACTCGCGCACCTGGACCCAGGCCTGATCGATCGCCGCGACGGTCGGCTCTTCCGGCTTGATCGTGACGTTGACCGGATCCTTGGTGTAACGGCGTGCGACGGCCCGAACGTCATTCGTCAGCGTGGCCGAGAACAGCGCGGTCTGCCGCGGTCCTTTGAGAAGCGCGACGATGCGCGCGATGTCGGGAGCGAAGCCGAGATCGAGCAGCCGGTCCGCCTCATCGAGGACAAGGATCTTGATCCGGGAAAGGTCGAGTGTGCGGCGCGAGGCGAGGTCGAGAAGGCGGCCCGGCGTACCGACGACGACGTGCGCGCCGCGGCGTAGGGCGTCTTCCTGCGCGCGGTAGCCGACGCCGCCGTAAAGGGCGACGACGCGAGCGTTGCGGAAGCGACCGAGAACCTCGATCTCGCGGGCGACCTGTTGCCCCAGCTCACGCGTCGGAACGATGACGAGGGTAAATGGAGCGCTGGCGCGTCCTTCGACGCGCTCCAGGATCGGCAGCGCGAAGGCGCCGGTCTTCCCGGTGCCGGTCTGCGCCTGCGCGAAGACGTCGCGGCCGGCCCGGAGCGGTGGTATCGCGAGCTCCTGAACAGGCGTGAAGGTGGTCCAGCCGAGCTGCTTCACAGCACGGTCGAGATCGGGGGTCAGCGAGATCAACTGATTTCCTTTGCGGGGCAACAAAAAAGCGAGCCGAAATGTGACTCGGCTCGCTGTCACCGACGCGATCCGCCGGCTATTTCTTGAAGGACCCGAGTGATTTTCTCACGTCAGCATACAGGCTGCCGCCTCAGAAAGCGATCCCCCGCTCAGCGACAGGGAACGCCTGCGGCGCGCGACGTTGACCCGCCGACGGGCGTGACGCCGCGGATCGAGACGACCTCCGCGCTCCAACCGTCTGCCGAGCATTCCTGCTGAGTCGCCACCGTGAACTTGCCGGTCGACGAGGAGAAGAGGTTCGCATCAAGAGCACCGCGCTGCTCCGAGACCACGCGAGTGCCCATCGAGAAGCGCAACAGAGCGGCGTCGCCCTCACGCGCCCCCTCCAGCGTCCAGGTGAACGTGACGCGATATCCGCCGGTGTCGAGGCGCTCCGCGGTCGCGGCGCCAGCCGTCACCTTGACGGTGGCGGGCGCGGCAGTCGCGGCTCGGGTGGGCGCGCTCGTGCGTGTGACCTCTTCGTCAGGCGACCCGATCGTTGCGACCCGTGTGAGGAGCGCAACGGATGATCCGAACGTCAGCATCGCGAGGAGGAGGACGCCGGCAAAGATGCCGAGCGGCGTCGACCACACCGACGTGCGCGGCCTTCCAGGCACGACGACGACGGCGTCGGTGTTCGGTTCGGCTTGGTCGGGTTGCTCCGGCCCCCCCACGTAACTCATGCGCCCATCACCGCTCGCGACGATGGTATGCCTGCTCGCTCGACCGGTGTAAGGTCCAGCGGCCGGGGAAGCCCTGGAGGGCCGACGCAGGGGCGGCGGCCGGACCCGAGGTCAACCGTCGGGTTCTGGAGAGTTGGGGATGCTGGAGACCATTTCACTCGCGGTGCCTATCCTCGTGCTGGTCGCGCTCTGGGTGACTAGCCTGAGTCTCAAAGCAAGCGGCAAGCCGTCACTGCCGGTAGCGCTGTACGCGATCCCGGTCGCCGGCATCCTGCTCGCGGCCGTCGCCAACACCGCCGTCATCGTCGATGCCGGTCACGTGGGCGTCGTCACGCGCTTCGGCGCCGTGACCGGGAACATCTTTGAGCAGGGTCTGAATTACAAACTGCCATTTGCCGAGAGCGTGTGGATCGCCGACGTCCGCACCCAGAAGGAGCAGGTGGACGCCGCTGCGGCGTCAAAGGACCTGCAGGAGGTCAAGTCCACGATCGCACTCAACTATCACCTCGACGCAAAGCGAGCCTCGGTCGTCTATCAAGAGATCGGGCCGGATTACAAGACGCGCATCGTCGATCCCGCGATCCAAGAGGCCTTCAAGTTCACGACCGCACAGTTCACCGCCGAGGAGCTCATCACCCAGCGCGAAGAAGTGAAGAACCGCGCGCGTGGATTCCTACGAGAGCGCCTCGGCACGTTCAACGTCCTCGTCGACGAGCTCAACATCGTGACCTTCGAGTTCGCCAAGTCATTCAACGATGCCATCGAGTCGAAGCAGGTAGCTGCGCAGCGCGTGCAGCAGTCCTTGAACGAGCAGCAACGTGCCAAGGTCGAGGCCGATACGCGCGTGATCACCGCCCAGGGCGAAGCGACAGCCGTGTTGACGCGCGCCAGGGCCGCAAGCGAAGCCCAGGCTCTGCAGCAGAAGACCCTCAGCGACATCTACGTCCAGTTCCTGGCGGTCGACAAGTGGGACGGAAAGATGCCGCAGGTGACTGGAGGCGGCGCCACGCCGTTCATCACGCTCCCGACTCCCTAAACTCGAGCAACCGATCAGGCGCACTCGTCGCTCACTTACAGTCAGAGCAGATGCACATCACTCGCTCGCACGACCACGCGCTCACGGTTCTCCTCGCGACGACACTCCTCGTTGCCGCGTGCGGCGGCCCGAAGACGATCGAGTTTTCGCCGTCGCCGACCTCGCCGTTGGCGGCCGCGAGCCCGACGCCGCGGGCCACGCTCGATCCCTCTGCCCCGTGTGAGGAGTGCTGGCCGCTCAGCGGCCTTCCGACCAGCAACGGCGCCGCGACGGATCGCAGGCCGCTGCTGATCAAGATCGACAACGCGCCCGCCGCGCGGCCGCACTACGGCATCAATCAGGCGGACATGGTCTTCGAGATCATCGTCGAGGGCGGCGTCACGCGGCTCGCCGCGGTATTCCATGCGCAGGACCCCGCGACGATCGGCAGCGTGCGCTCGGCGCGGCTGGTCGACCGCACTTTGACGCAGATGGTCCGCGGTGCGCTCGTGTATTCGGGCACCTCCGCTCATGCGTGGTCGCTCATCAGCAAAGACGCCGAGGGGGGCAAGTACGTCGAGCTCTCCGCCGACCACAGCCAGGGCTACTTCCGGGTGAACTTCCGCGCCGCGCCGTACAACCTCTTCACCAGCGC
>JANNHF010000260.1:0-6062 GCA_031404235.1 Chloroflexota bacterium | reverse complement strand
GGCAAGGACGGCGGCGAGGGTCTGGCGCTGGTGCGCGAGGTCGTGCCCGACCTCGTGCTCCTGGATGTGATGCTGCCGGACACGGACGGCTCCGACGTCTGCCTGCGCATCAAGAGCGACGGCGCGATCGCTCACATCCCGGTGATCTTCCTCTCAGCCCGCGGTGAGGTCGTTGACAAGGTGCGAGGGCTCTCCTGCGGGGCGGCCGACTACGTGACGAAGCCGTGGAACGCCGCCGAGCTCCTTGCGCGCATCGACGCAGTCCTCCTGCAGGCCCGGAACGCCCGTCCGCCCCGATTGGAGCCGCAGGCTCTGCGCGCACCGCGCGCGCGGCCGGTGGCAGCGGTCGCACTCAAGGGCGGGGCACGGCGCGCCACTGCTGAAAAGCTGCTCGCTGCGCGGTTCGAGATCGCGAACGACGGCGTCAGTGCCGTTGACCTCGTCCTCGTGGACGAGGGGGCCACGCCCGACGCCGGACTCGTCGATGCGGCGACCGCGGTGCTCGTCGTCGCCAAGGGCTCGGAGACACCCGCGGCCGAGTTCGCTCGGCTCGACGGCGACCTCACGCGTCATGCCGAGCTGCTCGTCCGCGAGATGCGGCTCGCGCGGGACATGGGAGCCGCGGCCGACGCGCTCATCACCCTTGCGACCTCGCTCGAGTCGCACGACCGGTTCATGATGGGTCACGGCGAGCGCGTCGCCGCGCGCGCCGTCTCGATCGCCGGTGTGCTCGGGCTCGACCAGGCCGCGATCGGCACGATCCGTCTCGGGGCACTCCTGCGCGACGTCGGCAACGCACAGCTGCCGCCTCCGATCGTCCACAAGGCGGGCGAGCTCACGCCACACGAGCGCGAGGCCATCGAGCGCCACCCGCTCCTCGGCGAGGAGCTCCTGAAGCACGTGACGCCACTCGCGGCGATCCTGCCCATCGTCCGTTGGCACCACGAGCGGCTGGACGGCGGGGGCTATCCGGACCATCTTTCGGCCGAGAAGATCCCGCTCGAGGTCCGCATCGTCAGCGTCGCGGACCGCTTTGAAGCGCTGCTGGTCGACCGTCCGGATCGTGCCGCGGTGTCGGAACAAGAGGCCGTGCGCATCATGCAAGGCGCGGTGGCTCGGGGCGAGCTCGATCCCGCCGTTGTCGCCGCCCTGGGCGCGCAGGTGCGTACCGGCGGAGCTGGGGAAGTCGAGCAGTGAGCGACACGATCCGCGTGATGATCGTTGACGACGAGCGGCTGTTCGCGGAGCTGTTGCGTGTCGCGATGCGCACAGCCGATGACATCGAGGTCGTTGCGGTGGCGCACGACGTTCGCAGCGCGACCGCTGCGCTCGCGGAGGCCCGGCCCGATGTCGTGCTCGCGGATTACCACATGCCCGATGGCACGGGAGCCGACCTCGCACGTGCGGTGCGTTCGTTGCTGCCCGAGACCGCGATCGTCGTGCTCACCGGGGACCCGAGCGCCTTCACGCTCGCTGATGTCGCGCGGTCGGGCGCGGCCGGGCATCTCACCAAGGAGCGCGGCTTCAGTGAGGTCGTCGGCGCGGTACGAGCTGCCGCTGCCGGCGAGGTCCTGTTCTCGTCGAACGAGCTTCAACGACTGCTGCTGTCAGAGCGCAGCGGGCCGGCCACCGCCACGGAGCCGCTGACCCCGCGGGAGCTGGAAGTTCTGTATCTGCTCGCGAGCGGCTCGAGCACAGCGACGGCGGCGGCGTCGCTTGGCATCTCCACCGCCACCCTCCGTGCGCACGTCCAAGCCGTGCTTCGCAAGCTTGGCGCGCACTCCCGTCTGGAGGCGGTCGCGGAGGCCGCCCGCCTCGGCCTGGTCACCCTCGATTCGTGGACGAGGCAGGGGCCCACCTCCCCGCGCGGGGGGAAAGTGCTCGTCCGTGGCGCCTAAGTCCCCACGGAGGGGGGTCATATGACCGCGGACCCGTCTAACATCCGACGCATGGCAAAGCTCCTTATCGCCGATGACCTGGTGCCCATTCGCCAGATGGTCCGCATCACGCTGTCGACACAGGGCTGGACGATCCTCGAGGCCAAGAACGGCACCGAGGCGCTCGAGCTCGCGCGCGCCGAGAAGCCCGACCTCGTCCTTCTCGACGTCGATATGGGACCCGGGCCTAATGGCTTCGAGGTCTGCCGCCAGCTCAAGTCCGAGCCAGGCACCAAGGACATCCCGGTCGTCATGCTGACGGCCCATGAAAGCGAGAGCGACAAGAAGACCGGTTTCTCGGTCGGCGCGACGCAGTACCTGACCAAGCCCTTCGGTCCGCTCGAGCTCATCGACACCATCCGCGGGATCCTCGCGCACAGCTGAGCCCGCGATGCCGGAGGAAAGGCCCGAGCGGATGTCGATCGAAGTGATCGAGGTCTCTCCCCGTATCGTTGTGCCGCCAGCCGGTTCGAGCGTGGCCGGTGAGGTGTTCCGCCAGCTCTTGCAGCAGGCCATCCGGGTCGCGGATCAAGCGAACTCGCAGGCCGTGCGCATGGCGAGCGACTTCGCCGAGGTGTATCGCCGCGAGCAGTCCGTTCGCCTCGAGTACGAGACCAAGCTTCGCGAGATGCGCCTTCTGGAACGGCAGAGCACGCGTTACGCCGAGGACCTCGCGACCATGCTGCGCAGCGAGCGGGAACGGCGCGAGCAGCTCGAGACGGCGCTTGAGGCCGAGCGGATCGCGAACGAGGAGCTGCGACGCACCGGCCTACAGGGCATCAGCCATCTGCTTCTGGCTGCCACGATCAAGGACCAGACCACCGGTTCGCACCTGCTGCGTGTTCGCAAATACGTGGAGGCCATCGGCACGCGTCTCGGACTACCCACGCAGGTCGTCGAGGAGTTCGGCTACTCGAGCGTCATGCACGACGTGGGCAAGATCCATACGCCGGACCACATCCTCCAGAGCGAGCACCACCTTTCCTCTGAGGAGTTCGAGGTCATCAAGCAGCACTGCATCGACGGCGAGGTCATGCTCGGAGACGCGCGCTTCTTCGAGACTGCCCGCGCGATCGCGCGCGAGCACCACGAACGCTGGGATGGGCGCGGTTACCCCGACGGGAAGAAGGGCGATGGGATCTCGCTTGCGGCACGCATCGTGTCGGTCGCCGATGTCTTCGACGCCCTCACCTCGAAGCGGCCGTACAAGACGGCTTGGACGATCGATGAGGGGATGGCCGCGGTGATCTCCGGGTCCGGCGCGCAGTTCGACCCCGAAGTCGTGGCGGTCTTCCAATCGCTGCAGGTCGACGGCAGCATCGAGCGCATCAGGCAGGATGTCGCGACCGCGCGGCTCGACTGAGCCTGCGTCCCGTCCAACTGAGCGCCCCACCGCCCAGCGCAGTTGCCGCGCACGAGAGCACCACGAACAGCGCGAGCGCCAAAGTGACGAACCAGTCCGGCACCGCGGCGTAGCGGTTCACTAGGCCCGCGACGACTCCGCTGATGATCAGCGCGCGTACCGTGCCGCCGATGAGACCAGCCAGGACTCCGGTGATGACGCCGGCCCGCAGCGCGCCGCGGTCGTCCGCGGCGATGTGGCCCAGGTCTGCCGGATCGCAAGCTGCTGAGCGCTCACGCTCGCCTCGACCACGCCGATCGCAACGAGCAGAACGATCGCGACCGCCATCGCGATCCGCTTCACGCCAGCTCCTCTTCGCCGCGCATGAAGGCGGCACCGACGAACGCGAGGGCCGCGACGGCGCCGACGAAGAGCCATGCCGCCCAGAAGCCGAAGGTCTGTACGGCGTAGCCCATCGCGGGCGCGCCGATCATCACGCCGGCCGTGCCGCCGATCGCCGCCAGACCCTGGGCCGCACCCGGAGCCCCCGGAAGGGACGCCGCGGCGGTGTTGAACACGGCGGAGTAGGGAAGACCCACGCCGATGCCGACGAGCACCGCGCCGGTGAGCGCGACCGCGAGCGGACGACCCGGAAAAGCGAGCAGCGCAACGCCCGCGACGATCGCAAGATCGCCGATGCGCATCACGCGGCGCGTTGGCATGTGCTCGCGCGCGAGCAGGAAGCCGCCGAGCGGTCGCGCGAGGACGGCGAGCACGAGCAGCAGCGATCCGAGCAGTCCGGAGAGCTCCAGCGGTAGGTCGAATTCGCGCAGCAGATACACGGTGATCCAGGTACCCGAGGCGATGGCGAGCCCGAAGCCGGCGGCGTGCTGCAGGCTTGTCCACCAGCAGTTCGGACAACGGAGTGCATCGCGGATGTTCCCGGGACGCGCGACGGGCGGCACCGAGGGCGCGGTCCACCACAGGACCGCCGCCGCGCTGACGAACGCCGCCTCGGCCCAGAACGCGCCGCGCCACCCGCCGAGCGCCGCAGCGAGCGGCGGCATAGCTACGAGCGCGACTGCGCTGCCCAGAGGAAAGCCGCCGCCATAGAGCCCGAGCGCGAAGTGATTGCGGCGCTCGCCGTAGAGACCCGCGAGGTAGCGCGTTGACGCGACGAATGCGAGCGCCGATCCGACTCCCTGCACCGCCTTGGCGACGAGGGCCACCGGGTAACCTGGACCGACCGCGAAGATCACCGTTCCCGCGGCGGAAACGGCGAGCCCCGCGCCGACCATGCGTTTCGGACCGACGCGCTCGGCCAGCCCGGTCGTGAGCAGCGTCGTGGCCATGTACGACGTGAACAGCGCGGTCGAGAGAAGGCCGGCAGCCAGGTCGTCGAGCCGAAAGTCGGAGGACACAAGAGGGATGAGAGGCGCGTAGTCGGCGTAGGTGAATCCGAACGCGACTGCGCTGAGGAACAGGAGAGCGACGGCCACGCGCACGTGCGGACGGTACGCGGAACGCGCCCGCGGAGCCGCCACTGAAACCCTCTCTACGCGCGAAACCCCGCCCCCGCGGGTCGGGGACCCCTCGCGCGCGGGGCCCTCGGTGGCGGCTCCGCGTCGCGCCCCTTGCTTTCGGACTCCGGTCGTGATTACATCGTAATTACATTCTTGGAGGCTGAAATGGGCGCAAATGACGAGCTCAAGGGCTGGTTCGCAGGCCGAATCGCCAAGGACTGGTTCACCGGGGCACCTGAGGTGCGCGCTGACCGAGACGAGATCTGGCTGATCGGCACCCTGGCCGACCCGCAGCTCCCCGCAGACGCCGGCCCCGAAGCGACGAACGCGGCGCGATCCGGCCGCATCAAGCAGTTCCGCGAGGACACCCGTGAGGATCGGATGCTGATCTCCGGGGAGGCCGAGCAGCGCTTCGGGCGGAAGGTCTCGTGGGGCGCACGCTGCGGCGAAGCCCGCGAGATGTTCACTCACCTGGCCGTTCCCGCGATGACGCGGCTCCGGCTTCCCGAACGCGAAGTGCTCGATGCACTCGTCGACTCCGGGGTGGCTCGTAGCCGAGCACACGCGCTCGCGTGGTGCGTGAAGCTGGTGCAGCAGAAGCAGGGCGAGTGGCTCGAGGAGCTGAAGGCCGCGGTCGAGAAAGTGGGCGCGGTGCGACAGCAGGGCCCACTCAACTGAGCATGGCGACCGAGATCCGGCGTCCGACCAACGCGGATGCCGACCCCGCCAGCGCGCTCCTCGACGCGTACTCGCAGGCCGTCATCCGCGTCGTGGAGCGCGTGGCGCCGGCCGTCGCGAACGTCCGTCGTGGGCGTGGAGTCGGTAGTGGTGTCGTGATCGCGCCGGACGGCTACGTGCTCACGAACGCGCACGTCGTCGACGGTGCCCAGGAAGTAGAGGTCGTGTTCGCGGAGGGCGCGAGCTATCGCGCGCCGGTCGTTGGCACCGACGCCGCGACGGACCTCGCCCTCGTGCGCGTGCTCGGGCCCTCGCTTCCGGCGGCGGAGCTCGGCGATTCGGACGCGCTGCGCGTGGGCCAGCTCGTCATCGCGATCGGAGATCCGCTCGGCCTGCAATCGACCGTCACGACCGGCGTCGTTAGCGCGCTCGGACGTTCGCTGCGCGCGAAGGATGGCCGGATCATCGAGAACGTCATCCAGACCGACGCGGCGCTGAACCCCGGCAACTCGGGCGGCCCGCTCGTCGACACGCACGGCAAGGTGGTCGGTGTGAACACCGCGATCAGCGCGATGGCGCAGG
>JANNHF010000259.1:0-5461 GCA_031404235.1 Chloroflexota bacterium | reverse complement strand
GTGGCGGTCCGCGTCGTGCGACAGGACGGCGTCTCCGTGCTTGAGGGGGAGTGCGTCGTCTACGTCATGCGGACGCAGGGCTGAAGCGCAAGCCGGGTGTCGTCACACGTTGACGAGTCCCAGCGTGACATCGCTGCCTGGCCGTGTCTCGCGTGTCGCGGGTAGCATCCCGCGCAACCCGTTCTGAGGAGGCGCGCATGAGCGAGATAGCTGACGGAGCATGGATGCTTCGACCGGGTGAGGGCAGGACGATCGATCTGGGCGCATTCAAGATGTCGGTCAAGGCAACGAGCGACGTAACACGCGGCGCGTTCTCACTGCTTGAAGCGGCTGAACCAGCCGGCTTCGGGCCGCCTCTGCACATCCACCACGACGCCGCAGAGGCCTTCTACGTGCTCGAGGGCGAGTACATCATCTCTCTGGATGACCAGGAGTTCGCGTGTCCGGCCGGCTCGTTCATATTCATCCCCGCAGGGATCGCGCACGGCTTCAAAGTGGGGAACGTCGCCAGCCGCAAGCTCAACATCTACACGCCGGCCGCGATGGTCGGCTACTTCGATGATCTGGCAGCTGCTCTCAAGGAGGGCCGGATGGAGGAAGACTCGCTGTCCGATATCGCACGCCGCTACTCGATGGAGATGCTTGGGCCAGTACCCGAGGGTTACGTGTAGCCCGGAGGGGATTCTGCTCACGGACGCTGGGTCGATCCAACGGCCGAGGCCACGCAGCGAGGCGCACCCCCCAACACGATGACGACCGCGCCCACGAGCTGAAGCGGGAGCGGTCGCTCCCCCAGCACCACGAAAGCCAAGATCAGCGCGGCAACGCGGACACGATCGCGAATCGCATCGTCGAGAGCTCAAGCGGTGGAGCCGCGGCGAGGCCGATCTTCGCGGCGATCCCCTGTGCGGCCAGCGCGAGCGCGGCCGTCGAATACGCGAGTACGACCCGAGGCTGCCGCACGGCGGGCAGCGTAGTCGGCGCAAGGCTCCCGTCAGCGCGCGACCGCGCCTATCGCCCGCTACTCGATGCGAAGTCGCGCGGTGTGACGATGCGAATACCGTGATGTTCAGCGAGGACGAGGAGATCGCGATCGCCGGTGACAATGGCCGATGCTTCGCCCGCGATCGCGACCGCGAGGACAGCGTCGTCGTCAGGATCCCGGGCGACGCGCGCGAGCTCTGACACGTCTACCACTTCGGCCAGCAGCTCGATCTCGGCACGCACCGTTCTTGCGAGCGAGGCGTCGTGGGCGAAACGAACGACGAGGACTTCCTCGAGCTCGTTCAGGAGAGCGGTGCTGGTGACGAGCGTGGTCTCACCACGAAACACACGGATCAGAAGATCTCTCGGTGGACCGCCATAGACAAGAGCGGAGATCAGAACGTTGGTGTCGAACACGACGCGCACCTAGCGCGCCTTCGACCTCCGATGCTCTTTCACAACTCGCGCGATGTCGGCTTCCTTCACGCCGCTCCGGCGTCCAGCCTCGCTGCTTGCCGCGAAGATCCGCTCCCAACGCTCGAGCCTGCCGACGTACTGCCGGAACGCCTCGCGTAGGAGCTCGCTGCGGCTTCGACCCTCCGCCCGAGCGACGCGGTCCACCTGCCGCGCTAGAGCCGGGGGTAAGGAGATCGTTACCGTCCTGGGAGCTCCCACTGCGCCTGAGGGTAACACAGTGTCTTACACACGTGCGGTCACCGCGGCGCGAGGAGGCGGCGGGTCGGCGTCGTCAGCACCAGGCCTTCCTACAATCCGCTGACCAGATGGCACGCACGATCGTTCGCGGCGAGGAGTCGCGTCTGCCCCCGGGCCGTCTCGCCCGGGTCGCGCTCGCGATCGTCGGCGTCGCTCTGGCCGTGGGTGCTGCCGTGACCCTGGGAACGATCTATTCGCTCGTGTGGTCAGGCGGCCAGCAATTCGAGGGGCTCGTGCGGGACGTGCAGCTGACCACCGCCGGGATCATGACGGCGGAGGCTGCGCTGCTCTGGCTCCTGCTCAAACGCGCCTACGGCCGGAGCGCCGATCAGATGGGGACGCAGGCGCGTGCGCTAGCGGCCGCCCTGAACGAAAGCGAGAGCGCGTACGACTCCACGCTCCGCGCGCTCTCTGCCGCGCTCGACGTTCGCGACCGCGAGCTCGAGGGGCACTCGCAGCGCGTCGCGCGGTACATGGATCTCATGGCTCGAGAGCTACGCGCGCCCAAAGTCGATCTCCCCACGCTTCGGCGTGGCGCGCTGCTCCACGACCTCGGAAAGATAGGCATCCCCGATGAGATCCTGCGTAAGACCGGGGAGCTCGCCGGTCCGGAGTGGACGATCATGAAGAAGCATCCGTCGTACGGCGCACGGATCTTGGCTGGGATCCCGTTCCTGAGCGGCGCGGCTGAGATCGTCAGGCATCACCACGAGCACTTCGACGGGACCGGCTACCCCGATGGCCTGGCCGGCGACGAGATCCCCGTTGGCGCCCGCATCTTCGCCGTCGCCGATGCGTTCGACGCGATGACCTCGGATCGACCGTACCGCAAGGCGATGAGCCTCGAGGACGCACGCGCCGAGATCGAACGCTGCTCTGGCGGTCAGTTCGATCCCGTGATCGCGAGCACCTTCCTGCGTATCCCGCCCGAGCGCTTGCTGGCGGTCACGGCAGACGCCGGACCACCGCACTAGCCCGCCGCGCAAGACGAAGCCCCCGGTTTCCCGGGGGCTTCATTCAAAGGTCCCGGTATCGGGGCTAGTCGCTGGCCTTGTTTTTCCCGCCCGTGGCGAAGTAGCTCACGCAGTCGCCCTGGTTCTTGAAGGGGCCCGGGCTGGACTCGAAGTCCTGCCAGCCGCCCTTCTTGCACCGCTCCTTGTCGCTCGCGACCACTTCCTCGAAGGTGTAGGTCGTCGCGTTGATCATCACGTTGTCCACCAGAACGGTCTGGATACCGCCAGCAACGGCCCAGCTGCCGTCAGCGACGAGCTGAATGCCCGTGACCGTCCATGTCCCGTAGTTGGTCAGAGCATTCGCCCACGTGTCATAGAAGGGGCCTCCCACCTGACTGGTGTCGACGAAACTCGTTGGAGTGAGTAGGTCTCCAGTGTTGGTCCAAGCGACCGTGCACCCTGTGTAGTTCGGCGGCGGGCCGATGTACACGAAGATGTTCTTGATGCCGGTCGAAGTGCTCACCTTGATCTGGAATCGCGGTGAACCGCCGACGCAGCTGCCGACTGTGAACATGTAGTCCGTCGACAGGTACTCCAGGGTGCTTAGCGTCGTGACGGGCGGCGTGACATTCACCTCGTCGAAGTCGATGCCGCCGTATGCCGGATCGGCATCCGAGCGGAGTTGGATCGCCGTATCGGAGGCATTACCGGGATGCACCGGTGTCGCGTCGCCGTAGAGCGTGTATCCGGACGCGGCGACGGCCGTCGAGCCCTGGATCATCGCGAAGGATGCGAGTACGAGGGATGCGAGTACGACTTTGAGTAACTTCATGCGAGCCACCTTTCCACAAACACCACCGGGGGTAGCGTATCCCTGCTGAACGTGTTAACGCGGTCGAATGTCCTGATAGCAGGCGTCGCAAGGCAACAGTTGTGAAACGGCGAGCCGCCGCCTGCTCGCTGTCGATTCCCCGCTAGCCCCGCCCTCCCGCGATGAGCGCAGCCTCGGGCCGCGCCCGCAGCCGCACCATCGCGAGCACGCCGAGCGCGGGGCCGGGAACGAGCGCGAGGAACGCCCAGTTCCAGCCGAGCGCGTCGCGCACCAGGGGCACGATCCAGATCGTCGCGACGGTCAGCAGGAAGCCGACAGCCATCTGCACCGTGAGCGCGGTCCCGACGTACGACTGGTCTGATAGCTCGGTCACCATCGTCGAGAACTGCGCGGAGTCCGCGACGACCGCGACGCCCCACACGATCCCGAGCCCGATCACCAGCGCGGGCGCGCCGCCGAACACCACACCGGCGAGCGCGGCGCACGTGCCCGACACGGCCATCGCGAGCGCCGTCGTCCGCGTCCGTCCCCACCGGTCGCCGAGCACGCCGCCGGCGTAGCAGCCGACCGCGCCGGCGCCAACGACCGCGAACGTCCCTACCGACGCGAGCGACCCGGCGTCGGCGACACCGGCGACACGCAGGCTCTCGCCGAGGTACACCGCGAACCACGACCACATCGCGTAGAGCTCCCACATGTGCCCGAAGTACCCGAGATTCGCGAGACGCACCGCGGGATCGCGGAACGAGCGCACGATGAAGCGCGGATCGAACGATCCACGCGGGAACGGATACGGACCGTCGCGCACGAAGACGAGCGCGATGACGCCGCCAACCACGGTCATCGCCGACGACGCGAGCACAACGAGCCGCCAGTCGAGATTGCCGAGCCCGTTCACCAGATGCGGCATCGCCGATCCGATCGTGAGCGCGCCGATCATCACGCCGAGCGCGACGCCACGGCCGACGCGGAAGTGCGTCGCCATCACCTTGAGCGCGGGCGGATAGATGCCGGCGACGCAGAAGCCAGTGAGGAAGCGCAGCGGGATCGCGATCCCGACGCCGTCGCTCGCGGCGACGAGCGCGTTCGCGGAAGCCGCGCCGAGCGTGGAGACGAAGAACACCTGCCGCGCGGAGTAACGGTCGGACAGATTGGTGATCGCGGAGACGAGCGCGCCGGTCACGAAGCCGAGCTGGACCGCGATCGAGAGCCACGCCGACTCGCCGGTCGAGAACGACCACGCGGCGCGCAGCTGCGGCAAGACCGCGGCGGCCGAGAACCAGGTCGTCATCGCCAGCACCATCGCGAGGGCGAGCAGGAGGAGGGAATTGCGCGCGGACGGGCCGCGTTCCTCGGTCATGGACCTAGTCGAGCTGCGCCGAGCGAAGGACGACCACTTCGGCAAGGCGCACGACTCCCCGCTCACGGTCACGCAGCGACACCATTTCGAGGGGCTACGGTACTTCAACCCCGACCCGGCCTACCGCTTCGAGATCGCGCTCGACGGTCCGGCCGGCGGCGTCGAGGAGGTCGAGATGAGCGACGGCACCAGTGACCATCTGCAGCGCGCCGGGACCGTCCGGTTCAGCGTCGACGGCGCGGACGCCACGCTGCTCGCCTTCCACCAGGGCCACGAGCTCTTCATCCCCTTCCGCGACGCGACCAGCGGCAAGGACACCTACGGCGCGGGGCGCTACGTGGAGGCGGAGGCGCTCGGCGGCGGCCGCTACCTGCTCGACTTCAACCGCGCGTACAACCCGTACTGCGCGTACAACGACGACTGGCGCTGCCCGCTGCCACCGACCGAGAACTGGCTCAAGGTCGCGATCCGCGCCGGCGAGAAGAGTTTCCACTAGCCCGCCGGCGCGGCGCGTCTGCTAGCTGTCGGTCAGGCCTTCTTGGCCATCGCGAGGATCGATTCGCGCGTCGGCATCTCCATGCCCTTGTGGATCATCCCAAGGTGGCGCTTGACGTTGTT
>JANNHF010000258.1:0-10190 GCA_031404235.1 Chloroflexota bacterium | reverse complement strand
CTCCATCTCGGCTGGCGCGCCGGTGGCACGGAACGCGGTCTTCTTCGAGGTCGCGCGTCGCGCGGCGGGCACGCGGCGCCTCGCGATCGTCTCGCCGGACGCGCGGGCCCGCTCGCTGGCGTCGTCGGTCCATCTGCCGTCGTTCGCCAGCACCGCTGCGCTCGAACGTCAGGAGCTCGACGCGACCGAGCCGCTCACGACGGCGCGCCGCGCCGCGCTCGCGCGACCGGTACGGATGAAGCGCGCGGCCGGCGCGTCTCCGCTGCGCGTCCTCGGCATCCTCGGAAGCCTGCTCGCGGCAGCACTGGTACTGATGGTCGTCATCGGCCCCACCGCGACGGTCGTGGTCGCGCCGGTCTCGCGGCCGCTCGGCCCGATCGAGTTCAACCTTCGCGCCGGACCTCAGGGCGAGATCCCGACCGCGCAGACGATCGTCGCGAACGACCTGTCGCAGAAGTACAGCCAGAACGCCACCGGCGAGCGCCTCGACCCGCTCAAGGCGAAGGGCGTCGCGCGGTTCTCGAACCAGAGCACGCAGGAAGTCCGCGTCCTGAAGGGCTCCGTCGTCCGGACGCGCGACAACGTCCGCTTCCAGACGACCGAAGAGAAAGTGATCCCGCGCAGCTCGATCGACATCATTCCGCCCTTCGTGAGATTCGGGACCGTGGACATCGCGATCGAGGCGATCGACGCGGGCACGCCGGGCAATGTCGCTGCGAACCAGGTCACCGTCACGGATCGGAGCGACTTCGCGGTCAACAATCCCCAGCCGACGACAGGTGGCGAGATCAAGAAGTTCGCCGTCGTCACCGGATCGGACTACGGGCTCGCGGCCGGCCGCGCCGACGAGGAGCTCCGGAAGGCCGGTCTGCGGAAGGTCGAGGATTGGAAGAAGACGGCGACGAAGGGCCAGGTCATCTACGGCCCGGTGACGAAGGTCACCGGGGTCACGGCATCCGCCGGCCTGGTCGGCACAGAGCCGCCCAACGGGACATTCGAGCTCACGGTCACCGGAACGGCGACCGGCTACAGCGTGCCGGAGGCGGAGCCGCGCGCGACGACGATCGCGGAGCTCAGGAAGCGCGCCGACCCGGAGAACGACGTCAGCGAGACCGCTGCCGTGGTCGACGTGATCATCGGACCGACGCTTGACGAGAACGGTGTGAGCTGGCGCGTCCGCGGTCGCACTTCGCAGTTCCCCAACGTGCGCGACGCGCCCCTCCGCGCATCGCTCGCCGGCCGCGAGTTCGCTGAGGCGGAGGATGTCGTGCGGGGCCAGGGCCTCGCTCTCGTGCGCGTCGTCGTGTGGCCCGGCTGGTGGCCGCGGCTGCCGTTCTTCGATACGCGCCTGCATATCGAGGTGGACACCGAGACCTCGGCGGCGTCCCCCTCGCCCTGAGCGTGCGTTATCTTGCGTTGGACGTCGGCGACCGCCGCATCGGGCTCGCCGTCGGTGATGACGCGTTCGGCCTCGCGCGGCCGCTCCGCACGCTGGCGCGACGCAACCTTGAGGCCGATCTCGCGAGCCTTCGTGACCTCATCGCGAAAGAGGAGGTGGGTGCCCTGGTCATCGGTCTTCCGCTGACCCTCCGTGGCGAGGACGGGCCACAGGCGCAGCGCGTGCGGCGGTTCGCCGATGCCTGCGGCGCGCTCGGGCTTCCCGTCGACCTGTACGACGAGCGATTCACCACGGCCGAGGCCGCTCACCGCGGTGCCGCCGACCTCGACGCCGGTGCGGCGACGGTCCTGCTCGAAGACTTCCTGTCGCGGCGTCGACGCGCCTGATGCGGCGCGCCCGCGGCCAGTCTTCACGCGCCATGCCGCCACCGCAGCGGCGCTCGTCGCTCGGGCCCTTCGCATTCCTCCTGTTCGTCGCGATGCTCGTGGTCGGGCTCTGGTTCGTGGCAAAGCCGATGGCGGAGGACGCGTTCGTCGCGTACGTGGCCGAGCACGACACGCTGCTCCGCCAGGACTTCGTCCGCGGCTTCATCGCGGACCGCGTTCGGAGCGAGGTGGACCTGGCGAAGGACACCCGCGCGGACAATCAGCCGTTCGTGATCACGCGCGGCGAGACGGCCGGGCAGATCGCGGAGCGGCTCGAAGCCGCAGGGATCATCCGATCCGCGCTGGCCTTCGCGTACGTCCTCTACGAGACGGAGCGCGAGAACGCGCTGCAGTCGGGCACGTACACGGTCTCGGCGGCGCTCACGCCGCGCAACATCGCGAAGATCTTCGAGAAGGCCCCCGGCGAGCAGATCGTCCTGCGCATCATCGACGGGTGGCGTCTCACGGAGGTCGCGACCGCGGTGAACAAGGCGTTCCCGTCCATCACGAAGGAGGCGTTCACCGCGGCCGCGGTCGTTGGCGATCGCAAGAACACCGTGCTCGCTGGGATGGATGCGAAGGCGCCGCTCGAGGGTTACCTGTTCCCCGACACCTACTTCATGCGTCCCGATGTGACCGCGGCGCAGATCGTCGAGATACTCCTGGAGACCTTCGAGCGCAAGGTGGGCGCGGCGCTGCGCTCGGCGGCGGCCGAGCGCAAGGTGTCCATCTACGACATCGTCAAGCTCGCCTCGATCGTCGAGCGCGAGGCGCGCGACCGGGGCGAGAGCACGACGATCGCGGGCGTGTACACCAATCGCCTCGAGATCGGCATGAAGCTCGACGCCGATCCCACGATCCAGTACGCGCTCGGCGAGTGGCGGGAGCTTTCGCTCGACGACCTGAAGCTCGACTCCCCCTACAACACGTATCGGTACGCGGGGTTGCCCCCGACACCCATCGCCAATCCGGGCGCCGCCGCACTCGAGGGCGCCGCGAGGCCGGCCAAGGGGCCGTACTTCTACTTCGTCGCGAAGAGCGACGGGACCGGTGGGCACGCGTTCTCCGTGACGCTCGAGGAGCATGAGGCGAACAGGGTGAAGTACGGGAACAAGTAGGCGTGGGGACCGTCTACCTGCTCGGCCATCCCGTGGCGCACTCTCTCTCACCGGCGATGCACAACGCCGCTTTCGCCGCGCTCGGCCTACCACACCACTACGAAACGCGGGACGTCGAGCCGGATCAGCTCGCCGATACCGTCGATGCGCTGCGCGGAGACGACGTGCTCGGCGCGAACGTCACGATCCCGCATAAGGAGCACGCGCTCCGGTACATGGACGAGGCGGGCAAGGACGCGCGGCGGATCGGCGCGGTCAACACCATCGTTCGGCGCGGCACGCGTCTGGTCGGCGAGAACACCGATGTGTACGGCTTCGACCGCGCGATCAGCGGACCCTCGCCGGGAGCAGAGATGTTCAGGGGCGGCACGGTGCTGATCCTCGGCGCTGGCGGCGCGGCGAGAGCCTGCGCGGTCGTGCTGCTGGAGCGGGGGAATGAAGTGCGCGTCGCGAGCCGGACCCGCGCCCGCGCGGAGCAGCTCGCCGCTGGGATCGAGGTCCGCGGACGGCGGCCTCAGGCCGTCCGCTGGCCCACGCCTGAGGATCTCGCACTGGTCGAAGGGGTGATCAACGCGACCCCGCTCGGTCTCCACGGCGAGGATCCGCTCGCGGGGATGGAGCTCGACGAACGCCTGCGCGTCGTGGACCTCGTGCCCACCGCGGCGATGACGCCGCTCGTCAAGAGGGCCCGGGCCGTAAAGAATGCCGTTGTCGTGGACGGACTCTCGATGCTCCTGCACCAGGCGGCGCGCTCGTTCACCCTGTGGACGGGCCGCGAGGCGCCGCTCGCGGTGATGCGCGCGGCCCTCCCGCGCGCGATATGAGGCTCATCACCGCCGGCGAGTCGCATGGTCCTGGGCTCGTCGCGGTCCTCGACGGCGTGCCCGCCGGCGTTCCGATCGCCGCTTCGGACATCGACGGCGATCTACGGCGGCGGCAGCTCGGGTATGGCCGTGGCGCGCGGCAGAAGATCGAGCGTGATGCCGTGACCATCACCGGCGGCGTCCGGCACGGCCGCTCCACCGGCGCGCCCATCGCGCTGCAGATCGTGAATCGCGACGCGGTGAACTGGGAGCGTGTGATGAGCGTGGAGCCGGTGACCGAGCCGCCCGACGCGGTCACGCGCCTGCGACCGGGACACGCGGACCTCGCCGGTGCGCTCAAGTTCGGACACGAGGACGTGCGTGACGTCATCGAGCGTTCGAGCGCTCGCGAGACGGCTGCGCGCGTCGCAGCCGGTGCGGTGGCGAAAGCCGTCCTGCGACTCGTCGGGATGGAAGTGCGTAGCGAGACCCGGGCGATCGGCGATGTCGAAAGCGATCCACGCTTCGATCCCGAGGCCGTGGAGGCGAGCGAGGTGCGATGCGCCGACCGCGCACGGTCGGAAGCGATGGTCGCCGCTATAGCCGCCGCACGCGAAGCGGGCGACACGCTCGGGGGCATCGTGTCCCTCCGCGCGAGCGGCGTCATCGCCGGGCTCGGGACCTCGACGCAGTGGGACCGGCGCCTGGACGGACGCATCGCGCAGGCGCTGCTGTCCATCCAGAGCGCGAAGGGCGTGCAGTTCGCCGACGCGTTCGCCTCTGCGCGTGAGCGCGGCAGCGCGGTGCACGACCCCATCACCGTGAAGGACGGGCGGTTCACGCGTACGCGCAACCGCGCCGGCGGCCTCGAAGGCGGCATGACCAACGGCGAGGACATCCTCGTCGAGGTCGCGTTCAAGCCGATCTCGACGCTCATGAAGCCGCTCGCCTCGGCGGACCTGCGCACCGGCGCGCCCTCACCGGCGCACGTCGAGCGCAGCGACGTGTGCGTCGTTCCCGCGGCGGGCGTTGTCGCCGAGGCGATGCTCGCGTTCGTGCTGGCCGACGCGCTCGTCGAGAAGTTCGGCGCCGACACCGCCGACGATCTCGTCGCTGCCGTCGAGCGCTACCGCGGGCGCCTCCGTCCGATCGATCAGCGCTAGTGCATCTCTTCGTCGTCGGCCCGCCGGGCATCGGTAAGAGCACGATCGCGCCGCTCCTGGCGCAGCGGCTCGGCGCCGGCGTGATCGAGACGGACCGTCAGGTCGCGCGACGGGCACGGAAGAGCAACAAGGACGTCATCGAGCAGGACGGCATGGAGATCTTCCGCGATCTCGAGTCGCGCGTGATCGCGTCGCTGCGGCCCACGCCGGCGTGGATCGTCGTCGACACCGGCGGTGGCGCGCCGATCCGAGAAGAGAACCGCAAGCGGATGCGCGAGCTCGGTCTGATCATCGGCCTGCGTGGCTCCCTTCAGCGCGTCACCGCGGGCATCGCCGCGACCATGGCGAAGCGTCCGAACCAGGACGTCTCGCCGGAGGACCGGGCACGAGCGGTCCTCCGCGAGCGGAAGGCCGCGTACGCCGACGCGGACGTGACCTTTGACATCGACCGCGACGCCACTGCCGAAGACTCCGCGCACGCGATCGCCGCGTGGCTCGTCGCGGCGCGGGGCGTCCGCATCGATGTCGGTGGAGAGCATCCGTATCCGATCCTCGTCCGTGCTGGGCTCCTCGATCAGGTCGGCACGCATCTGGACGACCTCGGCTGGTCGGGGCGGATCGCGGTCGTGAGCGAGCCCGTCGCGGCCGCGCGGTACGAAGCGCGTCTGGTGCGCTCGCTCCAACACGCGGGTCTCGAGCCGGTCGCGCTGCGGCTGCCCACCGGCGAAGGCGCGAAGTCAGTGCGCGCGGTGGCGAAGCTGTGGGCTGACCTCGCGCGCGCGGGCCTCGGGCGCGACGGCGGGATCGTCGCGCTCGGCGGCGGCGCGATCAGCGACGCCGCAGGCTTCGCGGCCGCGACGTATCTGCGCGGCGTGCGCGTTGCGCACGTCCCGACGACGCTTCTCGGCATGGTCGACGCCGCCATCGGGGGCAAGACCGCGATCGATATCCCCGAAGGCAAGAATCTCGTCGGGGCGTTCCATCCCCCGGATGCCGTCTTCGCCGATGCCGGGGTGCTCGCGACGCTGCCGCAGCGTCAGCTCTCCTCGGGTCTGGCCGAGGTGGTGAAGAGCGCGTTCCTTGCGGACCGCGACGCGGTCGCGCACGTCGATCGTTCGCTCGACGCGGTGCTCCGTGGCGAGATCGGTCCGCAGGTCACGATCGTCGCGCTCGCGGCCGAGGTGAAGGCCGGCATCGTCACGCTCGACCCGCGCGAGAGCGGCCTGCGAGAGCTCCTCAACTTCGGGCACACGATGGGGCACGCGTACGAAGCGGCCTCTGGCTACCGCGTCACGCACGGCGAGGCGGTGGCGATCGGGCTCGTATTCGCGACCGCGCTGTCCGAGACGCTCGGCCTCGCGCCGCGCTCGCTGCGCGTCGATATCGAGCGTCTCCTCGCTCGCGCGGGTCTACCGATCCGCGCCCGGCTCGCGCGCGAGGTGTGGACCTACCTGCGGCGGGACAAGAAGGCCCGCGAAGGCAAGGTTCGCTGGATCCTGCCGCGCCGCGCGGGCGTGTTCAGCGAGGTGACCGACGTCGCCGACAGCACGCTCCGCCAGGCCGCGCGGCTCGTGCAGGGTCGCGCGGCATGACGCGCTTCCTGCTCGTGAACGGGCCAAATCTGAACACGCTGGGCACGCGCGAGCCGCAGATCTACGGCACGACGACGCTGGACCAGGTCGTGACCCGTTGCACGAACATCGCTCGAGACGGTGGCGCGACGCTCACGGCGTTCCAGTCGAATCACGAGGGCGCGATCATCGACTTCCTGCAGCAGCAAGCCGCGGCCGATGGTGCCATCATCAATCCTGGAGGACTCGCTCACACGTCAATAGTGCTGCGTGACGCGGTCGCGGCCTGCAAGTTCCCGGTCGTCGAGGTGCACATCAGCGACGTGACGAAGCGCGAGCCCTTTCGCCACCATAGCTATCTGGCGGACGTGACCGCGCATCAGGTCATCGGCCTGGGCGTCGTGGGTTACGAGGTCGCGCTCCGTTGGCTCATCGAGGAGACGAAGAAGCAGTGATCAGTACCGGGGAGATCAAACGCGGCATCACCGTCGAGATCGACGGCCAGCTTTATCAGATCGTCGAGTTCCAGCACATCAAGATGGGACGCGGCAGCGCCCAGGTCCGCATGAAGCTGCGCAACGTGCGCAAGGGCGACCTCATCGAGAAGACGGTCCAGGCCGGCGAGCGCTTCCAGCGGGCACGCCTGGACCACCGTGTCGTGCAGTTCATGTACAAGGACGGCACGCACTTTCACTTCATGGACACGAAGACGTACGACCAGATCCCGCTCGACGCGGACCAGCTCGGCGATGCCGTCGACTACCTCACCGACGGCATGGAGGTCACGCTCAACGAGTACGAGGGCGAGCCGATCGGCGTCGACATGCCGGCCTCCATCGTGATGACGGTGGCCTCGACGGACTTCGGCCTGAAGGGCGATACCGCGACGGGCGCGACGAAACCCGCGACGCTCGAGTCGGGGCTCAAGGTCAACGTCCCGCTGTTCGTGAAGCCGGGCGACAAGATCAAGGTCGACACGCGGACGGGTGAGTATCTCGAACGCGCCTAAGGACGTCCTGCGCGTCGGCCAGCTCGCGATCCGGCTGGCCGAGCACATCCAGTCCGGCGACCTGTTCAAGGACCTGTGGGTCGAGGGCGAGGTCTTCCAGGCCCGCGTGTCGCCGGCAGGTCACGTGTACTTCACGCTGCGCGACAACGTCGGTCAGCTGGCGTGCGTGCTCTTCGCGTCGCAGGCGGCGCAGATCGCCCTCACGCCGCGCGATGGGACGAAGGTCCTCGCGCACGGGTGGGTCGAGTTCTATCACCGCGATGGCCGCTGCCAGCTGCGCATCGACGATGTCCGTCCCGCCGGCGCGGGCGATGCGTTCCTCCGTCTCGAGGCGCTCAAGCGTCGGCTCACCGCGGAGGGTCTCTTCGCGCAGGAGCGAAAGCGAGCGCTCCCACCGACTCCGCGTCGGGTCGGCGTGGTCACGAGCCCGATCGGCGCCGCCTGGCACGACGTGCAGACCGTCGTCGCGCGACGCGATCCGCGCATCGAGCTCATCTTCGCGCCGGCGCAGGTCCAGGGTGTGGGCTCGGTCGACTCGCTGATCGGCGCGCTGGACGGACTGGCGCAGCTCCGCGAGCTTGACGTCGTCATCATCGCGCGCGGCGGCGGCCCGAGCGAGGACCTTGCGGCGTTCAACGACGAGGCGCTGGTGCGCGCGATCGCGCGCTTCCCGCGGCCGGTCGTCTGCGGCGTCGGCCATGAAACGGACGTGACGCTCGCGGATCTGGCGGCGGATCTCCGCGCGCCGACACCGTCGGTGGCCGCGGAGCTCGTCGTCCCCGACTCGAGCCGCCATCAGGTCGCGGCCGAGCGGCTGTGGCGGCGCGTCACGACGCGGATGCGCGAAGCGCTCGAGGGACGGCGGCGCCGCCTGAACGACGCGCGCCGGCTCATCGACCGCCGCGCTCCCCCCGCAAAGGTCGCGGCGCTGCGGCAGCGTCTCGACGAGGACCGCCGGCAGATCGACCGCGCGGTGTCACGCCTCATCCCCACGCGGCGGCAGCGGCTACTCGGCTCGCATCGCCGGCTCGAGGCGTTGTCGCCGCTAAGGGTGCTCGGGCGGGGGTACGCGATCGTCGAAGGCGCCGATGGGCGCGTGCGCGCATCGGTGTCGACGCTGCTTTCCGGCGAACGCGCCAAACTGCGCATGCGCGATGGGCGCGCCGACGTCACCGTGGAAGGGGTCGAGAAGAGTGGCTGAGCCCGAGACGACCATCGAGGAAGCGCTCGCGCGTCTCGAGACGATCGCCGACCGGCTCGAAGACCCAGCACTCGATCTCGACGAGGCTGTTCGTCTGTACGAAGAGGGACTGCGGCTCTACGAGCGCTGCGCGAAGCGGCTCGACGCCGCCGAGCTCCGCATCACGCAGCTCGCGGATGCGCTTCAGAAGCAGGCGCGCGGCTAGTCACGCGGCAGGCGCGCGGACGCGGCGGAGGAACGGTTCGAGCGTCTCGAGGAATGGCTCAGGCCGGAAGCCGTGCACAACGTGCCCGTGACCGGGGAAGCGCTTGACGGTCAGATCCTTGATCTGCCGCTTGAACATGAACTCCGCCGAGTCATCGAACGCGGCGCCGAGTCGCGGCTCGCCGGTCACGACGAGCAGCGGTGCCGTCACCTTGGGTATGGACGCTGCGATGAGCGACGCGGTCGGGTCGGCGTTCGACATCCGCCAATCCAAAAACACCGGGTCGACATCCTTGAAATAGGTGGCGACGCGCTCCGCGGCGTAGAAGCCGCGCATCTCGCCGTAGGTCCGCTCGCCGTGCGGGCCGGGGGAGGGAAGCGGCCGCTTCTCGACCGCCTTCAGGAACGCCCTCGGGTCTTCGCGCAGGTCGAGCGCATCGCGAAGCCCCTGGTAGTGCTCGCGCTCCCACGGTACGCCGTACCTCAGCGGCGGATCCTCGAGCACCAGCGCTCTCACGAGCTCCGGCGCCTCGGCCGCCGCCACGAGCGCCGCGATCGCGCCGAGCGAATGGCCGATGACGACGGCCGGCGCTTTCACGACCTCACGCAGCATGCGCAGCGCGTCGTCGGCGAAGGCGCGGAGCTCGTAGCTCGCCGCGCGCCCGCTCCGGCCGTGACCGCGCTGGTCGTGTGACACGACGCGGTAGCGCGTCGCGAGCCGGGGGAAGATGTTCTCCCAGTCCTCGGACCGATAGAGGCTCGCGTGGATCAAGAGGATCGGCGGCTCGCCCTCCGCGCCTCCGCCGGAGTCGTAGTAGGAGAGCTTGGGCTCTCCTTTCAAGGTGCGCGCGCGGGGCAAACGCTTCGGCATCGCTCGCAGTATGCGAAATACGCGAGAATCGGCGCGTGAAGCGCCTACGCCTCGATCAGCTGCTGGTACAGCGCGAGCTCGCCCCCAGCCGCGAGCGCGCCCAGGCGCTCATCCTCGCCGGCGCGGTCCGCGTGTCCGGCGACCGCGCAGACCGGGCCGCAGCGCCGGTCGCGGAGGATGCGGTCGTGACCATCGAGGCTGGGCCGCGCTTCGTCTCGCGCGGCGGCGAGAAGCTCGACGGCGCCCTCGACGACTTCGGCCTCGACGTGGCGGGCAGCGTGGCGCTCGACGTCGGCTCGTCGACCGGCGGCTTCACCGACTGCCTCTTGCAGCGTGGCGCGTCGCGCGTCCACGCCGTCGACGTTGGGAAGGGTCAGCTGGACTGGAAGCTCCGCAGCGACGAGCGCGTGCGCGTGATGGAGGGGA
>JANNHF010000257.1:0-3151 GCA_031404235.1 Chloroflexota bacterium | reverse complement strand
CAGGCTCACGACCGACGCGGCGCGCAAGCGCGTCATCGAGCGCCGCGAGAGTGCGCGCGTCATCTCGCGCGTGACCGGAACGACTGACTACTCGGGCTTCCGGCGCGCGGACCTGATCATCGAGGCGGTCTTCGAGGACCTCGCCGTGAAGCGCAATGTCATCAAGGAGCTGGAGGACATCGTCCCCGAGGACACGGTCATCGCGACCAACACGTCCGCGCTGCCGATCGCCGACATCGCGAAGAACGCGGTGCACCCGGAGCGCATCGTCGGCATGCACTTCTTCTCGCCCGTTCACCGCATGCCGCTGGTGGAGGTCGTGGCGCCCGAGAAGGCCGATCCCAGGGCGCTCGCGATGGTCGTCGCCGAGGCGCAGGCCATGGGCAAGACCGCGATCGTCGTGCGCGACACGCCCGGCTTCTACACCACGCGCGTCCTCGGCTTCATGCTGGCGGAGGCGATGCTGCTGCTCGAGGAGGGCGCGCGCATCGAGGACGTCGACCGCGCAATGGTCGCGTTCGGCTGGCCCATCGGGCCGCTCGCGCTCACCGACGAGGTCGGGCTCACCGTCGCGCGGCACGTCGGCGAGACGGTGGCGGCGGCGCGCGGCATCAAGAACGGTCCGAGCGCCGTGCAGCGCCTGACGGACGCGGGCATGCAGGGCAAGCGCGGCGGGCGCGGCTTTTACCGCTACGAGGGCAAGAAGCGCACGCCGAACGCGGATGTCTATGCGCTCATCGGGATGACGCCCGGCGCGGAGTGGCACGACGAGCAGACCGCGCGGCGTCTCACGCTGCTGTTCGTCAATGAAGCTGCGCGCTGCCTCGACGAGGGCGTGCTGCGGTCGGCGGCCGAGGGCGACCTCGGCGCGGTCATGGGCGTCGGCTTCCCGCCGTTCCTCGGCGGCCCGTTCCACTGGGCCGACTCAGAGGGTGTCGTGCTGCGCGACGACCTGCGACGGCTCGCGGAGCGCCACGGCGAGCGCTACACGCCCGCGGCGTCGCTCATGAACGGGAGGCGCTTCTATGCCTAACTACTTCACCGAGAACGAGGATCTCCTCACGACCTTCGACCGCATCGTGCGCTGGGTCGAGATCGTGCCCCTCACCGAGGGTAAGGACGCGGACGTGGCCGACACGGTGTCCACCTGGCGCGAGGTGCTCTCGGTCGCCGGCGAGTACATCGGCAGCGAAGTCGCCAAGCGCGCGCGGCAGGTCGACGAGCTCGGCGTGATCCGCGAAGGCGGCCAGGTCTCACTGAGCAAGCCGATGCAGGAGAACATCAAAGGGCTGGCCGAGCTGGGACTCATCGGGCTCTCGTTCCCGAAGGAGCATGGCGGCAGCGGGCTGCCGTTCACGGTCACCGCGTTCGTGATCGAGATGCTCGCGCGCGCGTGCGCTAGCACGATGATCCAGAACGGCATCGCCTACACGGCGCCGGCCGCGATGATCTTCCGCGACGGCACCGACGAGCAGAAGACGAAGTACCTGCCGCCGCTCGCGCGCGGCGAGATCAGCGGCGCCGTTGCGATGACCGAGCCCGAGGCCGGCTCCGACGTCGGCAACCTCTCTACGACGGCGACCCAGCGCGAAGGCTGCTGGTCCATCGACGGCCGCAAGCAGTTCATCAGCGCCGGCAACGGCGACTTCGTCATCCTCCTCGCGCGCACCACGGCGGGATCGAAGGGCCTCGAGGGACTCAGCCTCTTCGTCGCCGACCGCTGGGTCGAAGACACCGCCCCGGCGACCGTCTCCGGCAAGCGTGAGAACTACAAGGTCGAGCGCGCCGAGCACAAGTTCACCATCCGCGGCTCCCCCACCTGCTCGCTCGTCTTCGAAGGCACGCGCGCGATGCCGCTCGGTGAGATCGGCCAGGGCTGGCGCGGCATCACGCGCTTCATGAACGAGTCGCGCCTCGGCGTCGGCATCCAGGGCCTCGGGATCGCGCAGGCTGCGCTCGTCGCGGCCCAGGACTACGCCGCGCGGCGCGTGCAGATGGGTAGGCCGATCCGCGAGCACCCGATGATCGCCGAGATGCTCCTCGAGATGGAGACGACCGTCGCCGGCCTGCGGGCGCTCATCGTCGAGGCCGCGGCGCTCCAGGACGCCGTCATGCACGGCGGCGATGAGAGCACCGCGTGGCGGCTGCGCGAGCTCACGCCGCTGGTGAAGTGGTACGGCTCGGAGGAGGCCATACACACCTGCCGCCGCGCGCTGCAGATCTTCGGCGGCTACGGCGTCGTGACCGAGTACGACGTCGAGCGCCACATGCGCGACGCGCTCATCACGCCGATCTACGAGGGCACCTCGCAGATCCAGTCACTCATGGCGGTCCGCGACCTCATGCGCTCGCTGCTGCGAAAGCCGCAGAGCCTGCTGTCGGGCGGGCCGAGCGCGACGCTGGCTCGCGCCAAGTTCGATGGCGACGGTGGCCGCGACTTCGCGGCCGCGCGCTCGTCGCTGTTGTGGACGCTCCGCGGCCTCACCACCGGCCTTGCGCGCAAGGGCGGCGTGTCGCTGCTCCGCGGCGGCCGTCAGCCGAGCGACGAGGAGCTGCAGCCGTTCATGCTGAACGCCGAGCGCATCACCGAGACGCTCGCCCACATCCATGTTGCGCGCGCGCTCGGCGAGCAGGCCAGGCGCGTGCCGGAGCGGGCGCCGCTCTTCGCGCGCGCGGCGCGTCGCGCAAAGCTCGTCGCACAGCGCAATGCGAAAGAGATCGGCGCCGGTGACGGCGGCGTGTTCGCGCGCATCGCCGAATATGAGCGCGGGCGGAGCCAGGCCCGAAAGTGACCACGACTTCGCGCGCGGCACCTGCGGCTGCCCGTAACCCGCGCACCGCGCGGAATGGCCGCGACTCCACCCGAGAGGGTGAGATCCTGACCGCCGCGGCGCGCATCTTCCGCGAGAAGGGGTATCACGGCACGAGCGTCCGCGACATCGCCGAGGCGGTCGGCCTCCTAAAGTGCAGCCTCTATCACTACATCCGGTCGAAGGAGCAGCTGCTCGCGCGGCTGTTCGAGGGCTCGCTCGGCGACGCGATCGTCGAGCTCGAGGCGATCGCCGCTCGCGACGCCACCCCGACAGAGCGCCTGCGCGACATGGTGCGCGTGTACGTCATGTCGGTAACGGCGAACCTCGACGCGGTCGGC
>JANNHF010000256.1:0-4041 GCA_031404235.1 Chloroflexota bacterium | reverse complement strand
CCTGCTCGGCGAGCGCATCGACGACGCGGACCTCGGAAGGCAGCTCGGGTCGCCCGTTCTGTTCGCGGCGGTCTTCGCCGTCGTCTGGTGGTACCACCGCCGGGTCACCCTGGGCGAGGCCACACGCGAGACGGAAGCTGGCCGTGCCGCGGGGATCCGCCGCGCGTACTACTACCTCGTGGCGGCGATCGGGCTCGCGATGGCCGCGATCGGGGCCGCGGGCGCGATCGGCGCCGTCGGAAGCGGTTGGTTGCGTCTCATGGATCACGACCCACGCGAGACCGCGACCTGGATCACACTCGTGCTCGTCGGAGGTCCGGCGTGGGCGTTCCACTGGCGGGCCTCTCAGCGTCGCCTTGACGATGACGAGCGACGTTCGCTGCAGCGGCGCGTATATCTCTACCTCGCCGTCCTCGGCAGCGTCGGCGCGGTGCTCGTCTTCGGCTCGGCGCTCCTCTTCAACCTCCTGAAGGCGCTGCTCGCGTTCTCGTTCGACGCCGGCGTCGTGCACGACATGTGGCACTTCGCGGCGGATAGTGCGGTCGGGGCGGTCGCGCTCGCGTGGCACTTCCGTCTCGTGCGTGCCGACCGCGCGGCACTGGCCGCCGCCGGCGTCGTTGAGACCTATCAGGTGACGCTGCTGGTCAGGGCTGCGGATCGCGCCGCAGCGCAGGCGCGCGTCGCGTCCGCGCTCGAGGGTCAGGCGGACATCACCGTCCGCGGCTGATCGCTAGGTGTCGGCGTCCCTCGCAGGATCCTTCGTCGGCAGCGCGTCGTACGCCCACTCCGAGCGCTTCCAATCCGGCACAGGTGTCTTGCAGTCGACCTTCGGCACGAATTTCGAGCGCTGCACAAGCTGATACTTGTGGATGTAGCGCGGGCAGTTCGGAAAGACCTCGCGCGCGTCAACGCGGACGATGAACTGCGCCTCCGGGTAGTCGGCCATGAGCGGATCGTTCGGGTCGACGCTCGCGACGCCATTGAGCCGCATCCGGTTCCCGTGCGTGAAGCTGATGAAGAGCAGCCCGACGTTCGGGTTCTTCCGCAGATTGCCCATCGTGAGGTACATGCCGTTGCCGTCGTAGTTCGGGAACGCGATCGTCTTCTTGTCCACGACACGAACGAAGCCGGGCTCGCCGCCCTTGTACGAGCAGTTGGGGCGGCCCTCTTCGTCGGCCGTTGCGATGAAGAACATGTCAACGTCCTCGATGAACGCGGCATCGTGCTCGCTGATGAAGTCGTGGAGGAGGACCTCTTCGATGCGGTCCGCGATCCTCCGCGTATCGAATCGGTCTTGCAGCTCGCGGCTGCCGTCGTGATAGATGACGCTCATGTCCACGCCTCCCTCATAACGCGCGCTAGCCCGGCGGCGTAAGTTTATCGACGGCCTCGCGCACCTTCTGCGCGGTCACGCCCATCGTGTCCAGGATCTGCGCGCCGACGCCAGCCGGATCGGAGACGAGCCCGAGCAGGAGCGTCTCAGCCGAATAGCGCATGCCGGCGCCGTCCGCGAAGCCTTTCGCATAAGTGGTGAGCGACTGCAGGCGGGGAGTCCACGTCAAGACGGTCGGTTCGCTCGTGCCCGCTGGGACCGCTTTCAAGACGTCGGCCCGTGCTCGCTCCAGCGTGGCGCCAAGGTCGGTCAGGACGCTGTTCGACGCGGGTTCCAAGCGCAGGAGGCCTAGCAGCAGATGTTCGGTACCTAAGTGGTTGTGCCGCATCGCAACGGCCTCCTCTTGGGCCAGGAGAAGCACTTGTCTCGCCGAGGACGACACATTGCCGTACTCGCGACCCGCCTGCGGTGTTGACGAGGCTGGCGGTGTCGCGCCGAGGGTCTCGATCACCGCGTGACGGACCTTCGCCATCGTGATCCCGAGGGACTCGAGGATGCCCGACGCTATGCCCTCACCTTCGCGCGCGAGGCCGAGGAGCAGGTGCTCGGTGTTCACACGACCGTGGCCGAGCTTGCGCGCTTCGTCGATCGCAAGCTCGATGACCTTCTTGGTTCGCGGCGACAACGTGATCTCGCTGGGTGCGGTCGCCGCGTCGCCGCGCCCAATGATGAAGCTCACCGCTTGACGCGCTTTCTCGAGCTCGGCGCCGAGTGTCTGAAGCGCCCGCGCAGCGACGCCCTCTTGCTCGCGAAGGAGCCCGAGCAGCAGGTGCTCGGTGCCGATGTAATTGTGGTTGAAGCGGATGGCCTCATCCTGCGCGAGCGCGAGCACCCGCTTGGCGCGTTCGTGGAAACGATCGAACGGACCCGCGAAGTTCCGGGTGGACTGCGGCGAAGTTGGAGCCGGCGCACTGGCGCCTACCTCGCGGTGTGGTTGGCCAAGCGTCGCGATGACCTGATGCCGGACTTTCTCGATGTCGACGCCGGCGGACCCGAGCAACTTGGCCGCCGTGCTTTCGCTCGAGCGCACGATCCCCAGCAGCAGATGTTCGGTCCCGACGTGACTATGGCCGAGCTTGCGCGCCTCGTCGATCGCAAGCTCGACGGCCTTCTTCATCGGGGGAGCCAGGGTGATCTCGCTAGGCGAGGTCGTGGCATCGCCCCGGCCGATCATGAACTCGATCGCCCGGCGCAGCTGCGAGAGCTCGACGCCGAGCGAGTCGAGAACCCGCGCGGCGACGCCCTCTCCCTCGCGAACGAGTCCCAAAAGGAGTGCTCGGTCCCGATGTAGTTGTGGTTGAAGCGGATCGCCTCGTCCTGCGCCAGGGCGAGCACGCGTTTCGCGCGGTCGTTGAAGCGATCAAAAGGCCCCATCGAAACCGAGCGTACGCCTTGCTAGTTCGTCAGCTTCGCTTTCAGCGATGCGAGAAGCAGGCGGCGCTGCAGCCGCAGCGCCTCGGGCACCGTCCCGCCGATCTTCTCGAACCAGTCGGCGTGCGCCTCGAGCTCCTTCGTCCACTCGGCGGGATCCACGCGTAGCGCGGCCAGGGTCGCCTCGGGGCTCGCGTCCATGCCGCGAAGGTCCAGATCGCGCAGGCGCGGCGTGTAGCCGATCGGCGTCTCCATCGCGCCGCCGCGGCCCGCGCAGCGGTCGATGATCCATTTCAGGACACGCATGTTCTGGCCGTAGCCCGGCCAGAGGTACTTCCCCCCGTCACTCTTCCGGAACCAATTCACCAGGAAGATCTTCGGCGGGTGCGACATGCGCCCGAGCATCGACAGCCAGTGCGCGAAGTACGCGCCCGCGTCGTAGCCGATGAACGCCAGCATGGCCATCGGGTCGCGACGGATGCGTCCGACGGCGCCGGTGATCGCAGCGGTCGTCTCCGCTCCAGCGGTCGCGCCCAGATAGACGCCGTGCGTCCAGTTAAAGGACTGGACTACCAGTGGGACGGTCGTCGAGCGGCGGCCGCCGAAGAGGATCGCCGAGATCGGGACCCCGCGCGGGTCCTTCGCGTACCGCGACAGGGCCGTGTTGTTGTCCAACGGCGCGGTGAAGCGGCTGTTCGGATGGGCCGCGGGCTCCTTCGATCCGGGCTTCCACGGCTTACCGCGCCAATCGATGAGATCCGTGTCCGGTCCGTCCATGCCCTCCCACCAGACGTCCTTGTCCGGCGTGAGCGCGACATTGGTGAAGATGCAGTCGTGCTCGAGCATCCGCATCGCGTTCGGATTCGTGTGGTGGTTGGTCCCCGGGGCGACGCCGAAGAACCCGAACTCCGGGTTCACCGCGTAGAGGCGGCCGTCGTCGCCGACGCGCATCCAGGCGATGTCGTCACCGATCGTCCGGAGCTTCCAGCCCTGGAACTCCGCCGGCGGCACCAACATCGCGAGGTTGGTCTTGCCGGACGCGCTCGGGAACGCGCCGGCGATGAAGTGCGTCTCGCCCTCGGGACTCTCCGCCTCGAGCAGCATCATGTGCTCCGCGAGCCAACCCTCTTGCTTCGCGCGATAGCTCGCGATCCGCAGCGCGAGGCACTTCTTGCCGAGGAGCGCGTTGCCGCCGTAGCCGGTTCCGACCGACCAGATGGTGTTGTCCTGCGGGAAGTGCGCGATGTAGCGGCGCTCCGGATCGCAGTCGGCGACGG
>JANNHF010000255.1:0-9771 GCA_031404235.1 Chloroflexota bacterium | reverse complement strand
GATAACGCCGAAGCCGGGCAGGATCATGATGTAGACCTCGGGGTGGCCGAAGAACCAGAACAGGTACTGCCATAACAGCGGATCGGCGCCCTCAGCCACCGAGAAGAAGTTCGTTCCGGCGATGCGATCGAAGAGCAGCAGCACGCCCGCGACCGTGAGGAACGGCATCGCGAGCACGAGCAGGAAGCTCGTCACGAGCACGCTCCATGCGAACAGCGTGATGCGGTGGAACGTCATCCCGGGCGCGCGCAGCGAGAAGATCGTCACGATCATGTTCAGCGCGCCGAAGATCGACGAGAAGCCGAGGATCGTCAGACCGATGATCCACAGGTCCTGGCCGTAGCCCGGTGAGAACGGCTTCGCCGATAGCGGGACGTATGACGTCCATCCCGCCGACGGCGGGCCGACCAGGAAGCTCGAGTAGAGCACGATGCCGCCCGACAACAGCAGCCAGTACGAGAGCGCGTTCAGCCGCGGGAACGCCATGTCCCGCGCGCCGAGCTGCAAGGGGAGGATGTAGTTCGCGAACCCGGTCCATACCGGCACGACGAAGAGGAACACCATCGTCGTCCCGTGCATCGTGAACGCGGCGTTGTACTGCTGCGCGGTAAGGACGGTGCCGTCGGGTGTCGCGAGCTGCGTGCGGATCGCGAGCGCCATCAGGCCGCCGGCCAGGAAGAAGAAGAACGTCGTGAAGAGGTAGAGCACCCCGATCTTCTTGTGGTCGACGGTGGTGATCCACTCGAGGATGCCCGCGTAACGGGGTCGCGCGACCGGGAAAGTCTGTTCGGCGGTGGCCATTCGCGTCCATTCCATCGTCCTGCCGAGGGAGTGTCAAATGCGCGAACAGATGTGCCGCCGGCCGCCGGACCCTCGCTAGACTTCCGCCGTGCCGCCACCGGTTCAGTACGCGAAGAGCGGCGATCTGTTCATCGCGTACCAAGTCACAGGCGATGGCCCGGTCGACGTGGTCTGGGCACCCGGCGCGACGTCGCACCTCGAGCTCCAGTGGGAGAACTCCTACTCCGTGCGGTTCATCGAGCGTGTGTCGACGTTCTGCCGCCTGATCCGCTTCGACAAGCGCGGGACCGGGATGTCGGACCCGACATCAGCGGCGGCGACGCTCGAGGAGCGCATTGATGACATCCGAGCGGTGCTCGATGCGGTCGGGAGCCGCAAGGCGCATCTGTTCGGCGTCTCCGAGGGCGGGTCGATGGTCATGCTGTACGCCGCGATTTATCCCGAGCGCACGCGCTCGTTAGCGCTTTATGGAGCCATGCCGCGGTGGACCAGCGCACCCGACTATCCGTTCGGTCCCACGCTCGAGGACGAACGGAGGCGCATTGAGGAGCTGGAGTCGAGCGGACCGCAACCGTTCGAGCTCACCGACGAAATGAAACAGTGGATGGGTAGGGTCCACGAGGATCCGGCGTTCGTCAGCTATTGGGCGCGCAGTCGCTCGTCGAACGCGTCACCAGCCATGCGCGTCGCGTTGATGCGCTGGGGAATCGAGATGGATGTGCGCGACATCCTGCCAAGCATCAAGGTCCCGACGCTCGTGATGAATCGCGTCGGCGATCCCGATGCGGTGATCGGCGCGGCACGCTACACGGCGAGCAGGATCCCAGGCGCGCGGTTTGTCGAGTTTCCCGGCATAGGCCACCTCTTCTGGGACATCTGGGACGACGTGGCCGCCGAGCTCGAGCGCTGGGTGACTGGCACGCGCGTCGCGGCGTCGAACGACCGCGTGCTCGCGACCATCCTGTTCGTCGACATCGTCAGCTCCACCGAACGCGTCGCGGCGCTCGGCGACGCGGTCTGGCGCAATCTTCTGGAACGCCACTACGCGCTCGCGCGTCGTCAGCTCGTCGCATACGCCGGCATCGAAGTGGATACGGCGGGCGACGGAATGCTTGCGCGGTTCGACGGCCCGGCGCGCGCGATCCGCTGCGCGCGTGCGATCCAACACGAGGCGAAGGAGCTCGGCCTCGAGCTGCGCGCGGGGGTGCACACCGGCGAGGTGGAGCTGGTCGGCACGGCGATCCGCGGCATCGCGGTCCACACCGCGGCGCGCATAGCGTCGCTCGCCGGGCCGGGCGAGGTCTACACGTCGAGCACGGTGCGCGACCTCGTCGCTGGCTCGGGCATCGGCTTCCAGGACCGCGGGATGCATACCCTCAAAGGCATCCCGGAGCCGCGACAGGTGCTTACGGTCGCGTGATGAGCCTGAGCCTTCGTACGGTCCCGATCGTCACGGCCGTGGGCCTCGGCCTGATCACTCTCGCGGCATGGGCAGCGCTCATCGCCGGTACCCCGATGACTCATCCAGGGACATTCCTCATCGCGTGGATCGTGATGATGGCGGCGATGATGCTGCCCTCGAGCGCGCCGATGTTCCTTCTGTATCGCCTGTCGGCCGGAGATGGGACGCAGGGCGAGCTACGGACGCTCGCGTTCGGCACAGGCTACCTCCTGGTGTGGGCGGCCGTTGGCGCGATCGTGCTGGCCGCGCAGCGCGTTCTCGATGCGGCCGTGAATCCAGACCTGCGGCCACTCGGCGTCGCGGCGGTCCTGCTCGCGGCCGGCGCGTACCAGTTCACTCCACTCAAGGCGACGTGCCTACGCGCGTGCCAGACCCCGGCCGACTTCCTGGTGCGGCACTGGAGGGGCGGCGCGCTCGGCGCGCTGCGCCTCGGCCTCGACCACGGTCTGTACTGTCTTGGCTGCTGCTGGGCGCTCATGGCCGTGCTCGTCGCGGCGGGCGGGATGGGTCTCGCCTGGGTCGCGCTCATCGCGCTGATCGTCCTGGTGGAGAAGCTCGTGCCGCGCGCGATCTGGTTCGGCCGCGTGGTGGGAGTAGCCTTCACCCTCGGCGCGCTCATGGTCGCGCTCCGTCCGGAGCTTGTAATGCCGATGGCGATGTGAGCAGGGAGGAAGAGATGGCGCTTGCGATCGCGACGAAATGGACGATGAAGGGCCGGGTGCTCATCGCGTGCAACTGCGACTGGGGCTGCCCGTGCAACGTGAACGCGCGACCATCGAAGGGGAACTGCGAGGGTGGCTGGACGTGGGAGGTCGAGGAGGGCGCGTTCGGCGAGACGAAGCTGGACGGCCTGTACCTCAGCCTCTTCTGCGACTGGCCGGCGGCGATCCACGACGGCAACGGGATCGCCGCAGCGCTCATCGATGACCGCGCCGATCGCGCCCAGCGCGAGGCGCTCACGACCCTGGTGGTCGGAGGCGCGGGCGGACCGTGGGGAGTCTTCCGCAAGACGTTCAACACACTGCACGGGCCTACCTTCGTGCGCTATGAGGCGAACTTCTCTGGCGAGCTTCCCAGCGTCAAGGCCGGCGACGTCGTCGAGTGCACGACGCAGTTCATCCGTAACCCGGTGACGAGCGCGACGAGCCACCCGCGGATCGTGATGCCCGAGGGGATGATCCTGAAGGACGCCGCGCTGCTCGCCTCGAAGCGCTTCGTCGTACGCGATGGCGTGACATACGACCACTCCGGCCAGTACGCAGCGTTCGGATTCTTCTCCTACGCCGGGCCGTAGCTCAGCGCGTGCGGATCAGCACCAGCTTGTCCTGACCGGACATCGCACCCCAGACCTCGCCGGGACGTCCAAGCAGCTGGCGCACCGCAGCGTTCGGCTGCGGATGCGGGTACGACGTGAACTTCTCGGTGCGAGGGTCGAAGCGCACGATCGCGTTGGCGCCGAAATCGGTGAGCCACACGATGTCCTGGTCGTCGACATAGACCGCGTACGCCATCGGATTGGCGCCGGGGAGCTTCCACTCTTTCCATAGATTGACGTGGGCAGAAAAGAAGGCGAGCTGTCCGGCATTCCACTCGCTCACCCAGATCTGACTCTTCGAATCGGACCACACGCGCCGCGCGCCCTGACCAAGTGTCGGCGGATCGATCGGCGTGGCGATGTTCTCCTTGATATCGACCCAAGCAATATGGCTGTTCGCGAGCGAGGCGTAGAAGATCCTGCCGTCGGGCGTGCTGGCGATGCCATACGGACCGGCGCCGCGCGGCGACGGCAGGACCTTCACCTCGCCGCTCCTCGGATCGAGCCGACCGTAGTAGCCGCTCTGTCCGGTGAACCACAGGGTCCCGGAGCGATCGAAGGCCGCGGTGTTGAGATTCACGTTCGGACCGGGGAGCTTGAAGACCTTCACGTCGTTCGACGCGGGATCGACGCGGACGATCGCGTTCAGTCCGCTGTCGGTGACCCACGGCGCGCCATCGGGTCCGACGATCACCCCCGTGCGGCGCCGATCCGGAGCCGAGTCGCACCATTTTCGTCGCGCCGGTCTTCGGGTCGAGATAGCCGAGCTCACCGGTGCGCTGCGCCGTGTACCAAACGCCGCCGTCGGGTGCGGGCGCGACGTCGTGCGGGCCCTGACCACGACCGACCGGGAACTCGACGAGCGTCACGGCGGCGAGGTCCGGCGTGGCACTCGGCGCGGCGCTCGTGCCAGGCACGCTCGCGGACGGCGCGGCGCCACCCGGGAGCGCGGTCGGCTCCGGTGTCGGGGACGACCCGGTCGTCCGCATCACGGCGCCTCCGTCGATCGGTTGGCATGCGGAAACGGCGACCATGGCGAGCAGCGCTGCGGCGAGCCTCATTTGTCGATGGATACGGTACGCAGCCGCAGCGAGTTCGATACGACGGTCACGGAGGAGACCGCCATCGCGGCGGCGGCGAGCACGGGCGAGAGGAGCCAGCCGGTGAACGGGTACAGCGCGCCGGCGGCCAGCGGGATGAGCGCGACGTTGTAGAAGAAGGCCCAGAACAGGTTCTGCCGGATCGTGGCGACCGTGCTCCGGGAGAGACGCAGCGCGCGCGGGACGCCGCGGGGATCGCCGCCGATGAGGATGATCTCCGCGGCGGCGATCGCGACGTCCGTGCCGCTCCCGATGGCGATGCCGAGATCCGCGCGCGCCAGCGCGGGCGCGTCGTTCACCCCGTCGCCGACCATCGCGACGCGGTGCCCCTGCTCCTGCAGCTCGGCGACGATCTGTGCCTTGGCCTCCGGCCACACCTCGGCGCGCACGTCGTCGATCCCGAGCTGCTTCGCGATCGCCTCCACCGTGCGGCGCGAGTCGCCGGACACGAGAAGGGTGCGCGCGCCGAGCGCCTTGATCTCGCTGATCGCTGCGGCCGCCGCGGCTTTCGGCACGTCCGCGACCGCCAGAACGGCGCCCGGCTCCCCATCGATCGTCGCCACCAGCGTCGTCCTCCCCTGTGCCTGGTGGTGCGCGAGCATGCCATCGCCAAGGCCCGCGAATCCGTGCGCGCGCGCCAGCGCGGCCTTGCCTATCCAGACCTCGTGCCCGTCGACCACGGCGTGGACACCGCTGCCGGCAAGGGCTTCGAACGACGACGGCTCGGTGAGCTCGATGCCCTTCGCGCGGGCGTGCTCGACCACCGCCGCCGCGAGCGGGTGCTCCGATCGAAGCTCAGCGCTCGCGATGAGTCGCAGCGTTTCTTCCTCGCCGATGCCGGCGCAGGTCACCCAGTCCACGACCTCGGGTCGGCCAACGGTGAGCGTGCCGGTCTTATCGAACGCGACGACGTCGATCCGCTGCGCCATCTCAAGCGCTTGCGCGCTCTTGATGAGGATGCCCCGGCTCGCGCCGCGACCGGTGCCGACCATGATCGCGGTCGGCGTCGCGAGTCCGAGCGCGCAAGGACAGGCGATGATGAGCACCGCGATGAACGCGGTCACCGCGTACGCGAAGCGCGGCTCGGGGCCATATATCCACCACGCGATGGCCGCGGCGGTAGCGACCGCGAACACGATCGGCACGAAGACCGAGGCGACACGGTCGACGAGACGCTGGATCGGGGCCTTCGAGCCCTGTGCCTCCTCCACCATCCGAACGATCTGCGCGAGCGCGGTGTCGGCGCCCACGCGCGTGGCGCGGAAACGCAGGGTCCCGCTCGTGTTCAGCGTTCCGCCGGCGACGTCATCGCCTGCGCTCTTCTCGACCGGGATCGATTCGCCGGTGAGCATCGACTCGTCGACGGCGGAGTCGCCGGCGATGACGAGGCCGTCGGTCGCGATCGTCTCGCCGGGCCGCACGATGATGACGTCGCCGACCTGCAGCTGATCGATCGGGACATCCTCCTCCGCTCCACCGGGACGTCGCACGCGCGCCGACTTCGCGCCGAGCGCGAGCAGGCCGCGGATGGCGTCCGAGGTGTGCGCGCGAGCGCGCGCCTCCAGGTAGCGGCCGGCGAGGACGAGGGCGACGATCACCGAAGCCGTCTCGTAATAGAGGTACTGGTGCGGCTCGAGGCCGGCGTCGAAGAACAGGGACTGCAGGAACGTCGCGACGACCGAGATCCCGTACGCGGCCGTCGTGCCGACGACGATGAGCGTGTTCATGTTCACCTGTCGATGGCGGGCGGCGCCCCAGGCGTTCACGTAGAACGGCGCGGCCGCCCAGAGCTGCACCGGCGTCGCGAGGGCGAACATGAGATACGCGCGCCACTGCTCGTGCTCTATCCCGCTGATCACGAGATCCGCCATCGAGACGATCATCGTCAGCGAGCCGAGCACGGCCGCGACGATGAGCCGGCGCCGCAGCGACGCCAGCTGCGAGCCTCGTGCGGCGCGCTCCTGTTCTTCGACCGCGGCGCGCTCCTTCTGATCCCCGCTGAGCGCGAGCGCGCCGTAGCCCGCACGCTCGACCGCGCGCAACAGCGCGGGAAAGTCCGCGCGCGTCGGATCGAGCTCCACGCTCGCACGCTCCGTCGCGAGATTCACGTCGGCGCTCTTCACACCGCTGACGCCGCGCAGCGCCGATTCGACGTTCACGACGCACGACGCGCAGGTCATGCCGGTGATGGCGAGGTCGCGCCGATCGACGGTCGCGACCCCGGAGCCCTCCGTCTTTATCAGCGCGTGCCGCCGCTGGCCCGGAGCGAGCGCGCGATGGCGCGGATCAGCTCGACGTCCCCGAGCCCGGGGTCGACGTCGCGCGCGTAGGGCCGCAGGCGATCCGCGAGCTGCTTCGCGACCCGCGCGCGGTGATCCGGAGCGAGCTTCGCCTCGCGCGCCACGAATTCGCGCACGAGGCGCTGCGCTTCCCCCGGGAGAACGCGGACCTCGACCTGCGCGCCGACGCCGAGCGGCGTGATCGTGCGAAGCGAGAAGTAGTCGAGCTGCGGACGCGGCGCGCGGACCACGAACGTGCCCGCCGCGAGATCGCCGAGCCGCTGCGAGCGCGGCGACGCCACGATCGCGAGCAGACCGAAGCCGTAGAAGCCAGGGAGGAAGTCGACGACGCGCACGAGATTTCGGACGAGCACGGCGGTGAAGCCTGCGGGCGCGCCGTCGTCCGCGATGACGCGCAGCCCGAACACTCGCTTCCCGATGGTCTGGCCGTTTCCCAGCCACTCCAGGAGGATGAAGTAGCTCCAGGCCACCGCGAACGTGAGCAGCACCGCGATCCCGAAGAAGGGCGAGGCTGACTCGAAGCCGACCGCGGCCGCGAAGGTCGTGAACATGAACAGTGCACCGATGAAGATGAACGTCGCCAGGATGAAGTCGATCAGGGCCGCGAACCCGCGATTCCCGCCACCGGCCAGGTCGTAGCGCAGTACGACGTGATCGGCGGTCTCGACCTCGAGTCGCCCGAGCGAGACGGCCATGGGGCACATGGTACGTTCGCCGCGAGACGACCTACGTGCCGCCCACGGGCCTTCCGGACGCGACCGACCGCGGCGCGGACACCGCAGCGATCGCGTAGCACACGACCGCGACCAGACCCAGCGCCGTGAATCCTCCGATCAGGGCGACGATCGTTCCGACCGTCGCGCCCACGACCGACGCGGTCCCGTTCACCGCCCAGACCCAGCTCACTAGCGCGGGGTGTCCAACGAACACGACGACGCGCGGGAAGATCGTGCCAAGGGGGATCCCAACGATGACCGCGACGAGACCCGCGAGGATGACGCGCACCTCGAGTGGGGCGTCGAGCGTCGCGGTCGTGAGGAGTGGCAATCCAACGAGGACGAGAAGCAGCACAAGAGCGCTTGCCGCGGCGGAGACCCGTACGCCTACCGGAACGCGTGTCGACAGCGCGCTACCCGCCGCCGCGCCGCCGAGGAGGGCAGCGAGGCCGATAGATAGTGCGAGGGCGGGCTGGCCCAGATAAAGCGTCAACCGCTGCAACAGCACCAGCTCGGCCGCGATGAATCCGACGCCGAGCGCGAGCGCGACCACCGTTCCGGGCGGTAAGGCGCGTCCGGCGGCGAGACGCGCGCCGCGGTAGACGGGGAGCAGGACGAAGAGGGCGGCAAAGGCAACGGAGAGCACGAGCGTGGTGAGCAGGACCGCATAGCCATACGGCAGCTGCTCGCGTCCGGCCAGGATGTCGGAAAGCGGGACCGTGTCGAAGAAGAACGGCTTGTCGTCGGTGGGCGGCGCCTCGGCGCGCGCGAGGTCCCTGAGCACACCGCTGGGCGCGAGCGGGTCGAGCGCCACGCTGAAGCCGTGCTCATCGGCGAAGGAACGCAGCCGCTGCATGTTTAGCGGCGAGAACGGATCGTTCCGCGTAAGGACGATCGCAAGCTGTTTGTAGCGCAGCACGGCGATCGAGCGTTCCGGATGCGCACGACCCAAACGGCGCAACGCGCCCTCCGCGATGCTCACAGTCCTCGCGATCTCGGCCGGCGGGTCGCGATACCACCGGGTGATCGCGATGACGCCGCCGGGCGTGAGATGGCCGAGAAAGTCGAGCATCGCCTCTTCGGTGTAGAGGTAGTTCTCGGTGAGCGCGTAGGCCCCCGCGGTGAGGGCTGCGAAGCTGTCGACCACCGTGATCGCCAGAACGTCGTAGCGATCCGAAGAGCGACGCACGAAGCTGCGCGCCTCGTCCTCAAAAACGTGAACGCGGGGATCGAGGTACAGACCGCCGCTGTATTCGGCGTACGGGCCACGCATCAGCGCGACCTCCGTGCGGTTCACCTCGACGGCCGTCACCGAAGTCGCGCCATGCTGCAGCGCGTTCAGCACGTCGATGCCTCCCCCTGGCCCGACGATCAGCACCGAATCGCGCGGAGCGAGCGTGTAGGGCGCGGCGAGGATGCTTGCGTTGAATACCGCGAGCTCAGCTGCCGTGGCACGCATGACGATCGGGGTGAACGCACCCATGTCGAGGGTCATCATCAGCGAGGGCGCTCGCGGTCCTGCATAACGCTCTCCGATGAGGAACGCGTAGTGGCCCGGATCGCCCAGCGCGCCGATCCGCGCCACATCCACGCGCGCGAGAGGGTCCCAGCGCGCGAACTCGTGGGGCTTTCCCATCGTGTCGGACTTGAACGGTCCGGGTCGCGGAGGCGCCAGGACTTCGCCCCAGAGCGAGAGCGCCGCTGTGATCACGATCGCGACGACCGCAAGACCGGCTCGCATCGGAACACGCGCGCGCCCTGGTGCGAGGAGGGAGGCCGCAGCGAGGAGCGAGGTCGCCGCGACGATGCCGTAGAGACCCTGTCCGCCGAGCGTGCCGATGGCGAGGTATCCGACCACCCCGCCGGTCGCCGCGCCCGCGAGATCGGACGCGTACAGGAGTCCGCTCGCCTCCGGCGCTTCGCGAAGCGCGCGAACGATGACCCAGCTGACGCAGAGGACCGGAATGACGCCCAGCACGTAGGCGGCGCCGGCGGCGACGAACATGCCCGAGGCGAGCGGATCGATCCTCGTCTCGATCCCGAGCGCGACCAGCGTGGCGACGGCCGCGGCCACGGC
>JANNHF010000254.1:0-5629 GCA_031404235.1 Chloroflexota bacterium | reverse complement strand
GCGTTGCGGTCGTTGGTCCACCCCGTGGAATGCCACGACACCGCCTCGCGTCCGTCGAACGCGCTCGTGGGAAGCGATCCCTCGCGCCGCAGGCGTGAGAGCACCTGTCGTCGCAGCGGCAGGTTCTCGCGCATCCACACGGCGCGCCGGCGCCAGTGCGCGTATTTGGTCGACGTGCTTCGCATCGCCAGCCGATAGAAGGGAAGGTGGCGCGTGGGATACACGAAGGCGCGCCATTCGAAGAGCCGCTGGTCGCGGTAGATGAGGCGAGCGACGTCGTCGGTCGCGTACTGGCCGAGGCGGCTCCAGAGGACGAGGTAATGGCTGCGCGCGACGGCGCTGGTGGGATCGAGCTGCAGGTAGATCAGCCGATCGACCGTGGCGAGGATGCCGCGACGGTCCGCGCGCTGGCGCTCGGCGCCGAGGAGCTGCGCGTCGATGACGAGCCGCCGCGCGGCCCGCTGGCTGATCTCGAGGTCGGTCGAGTGACGCTTGTACGTGCGAAGCACCTATGCGTGCGGCGGGCCCGGCGGCAATCGACGCCGCGGCGTGCGTCGCGGCGGGTCGGTGCGGTCGGCCAGGCTCTCGCCGAGCCAGAGGAGGACGAGCATCACGAAGAGGCCGATCGCCGCAAAGAAGGGAAGCATCACGCCTAGACTTACACACGTGAAGCGCGTCTATCTCGACCATGCCGCCACCACCCCGGTCGACCCGGAGGTCGCCGACGCCATGGCGCGCGTGCTCCGCGACACGCACGGCAACCCGTCGAGTATCTATGCCGAGGGCCGTGCGGCGCGGGCCCTCGTGGACACGGCGCGCGAGGAGGTCGCCGCAGCCCTCGGCGCGGAACCGACCGAGATCGTGTTCACCAGCGGCGGTACGGAGGCCGACAACCTCGCCCTCCGCGGCGTCATGCAGGCGCGACGTGGCCTCGGCGACCACATGGTGACGACCGCGATCGAGCACCACGCCGTCATCGACACCGCCCGGGACCTCGAGTCTCACGGGCGCGTGCGCCTCACGATCGTCGGCGTCGACCGCGATGGCCGCGTCGATCCCGCCGCCGTCGCGGCGGCGCTCGAGCCGAAGACGACGCTCGTCTCCGTGATGCACGCGAACAACGAGATCGGGACGATCCAGCCGATCGCCGAGATCGGCGCGATCTGCCGCGACCGCGGCGTGAAGCTCCACAGCGACGCGGTGCAGACCGTCGGCGCGCTCGACTTCGACGTGCGGCGCATCCCGGTGGATCTCGCGTCGGTGAACGCGCACAAGTTCTACGGCCCCAAGGGCGTCGGCGCGCTGTACGTTCGGCGCGGGACGCGTCTCGCCACGATGCAGACCGGCGGCGGTCAGGAGAAGGGCCGTCGCACCGGGACGGAGAACGTCGCCGGGATCGTGGGCCTCGGTGTCGCTCTTCGCCTCGCGGCTGAGCGCCGCGCCACGGAGCCGGGGCGGCAGGCCCAGCTGCGCGACAGGATCATCGACGGCGTCCTCGCGCGCGTGCCTGACGCGGTCTTGACCGGACACCCGACCGAGCGGCTGCCGAACAACGCCTCCTTCTGTTTCCCCGGTACGGAGGGCGAGTCATTGATCGTCGCGCTCGACCTCGCCGGGTTCGCCGCGTCGAGCGGCTCGGCCTGCACGTCCGGCGACACCGCGCCGTCGCACGTGCTGCTCGCGCTCGGCCTCGAGCGCCACGTCGCGCAGGGTTCGCTCCGCCTCACCGTCGGACGCGCGACGACGGACGCGGATGTCGATGCGCTGCTGGAGGCGCTGCCGCCAATCGTTGCCCGCCTGCGTGAGGCTTCGGCGGTGTCGGTGTGAGCGGACAGGTCTTCGTCGCGATGAGCGGTGGCGTCGACTCCTCGGTCGCCGCAGCGCTGCTGCTCGAGCGCGGCGAGGACGTGGTCGGCGTGTGGATGCGACTCGTGCCCGGCGGCGTCGACACGGATGCTCCGCGCTGTTGCGGGACGGACGAGGCCGGGGAGGACGCGCGCCGCGCCGCCGCGACGCTCGGCATCCCGTTCTATGCGCTCGACTATGCGGACGTATTCGGCGCGCAGGTGGTGGACCCGTTCGTCGACGCCTATGCGTCGGGCGAGACGCCGAATCCGTGCGTGTCGTGCAACCACCACGTGAAGTTCGACGCGCTGCTGCGCGACGTCGTCGCGAAGTTCGGCGGCACGCGGCTCGCGACGGGTCATTACGCGCGCGTGGCCGACGGGAGTGACGGGACGCGCCGGCTTCTCCGCGCGCGCGACGCGGCGAAGGATCAGTCATACGCCCTCTACATGCTCGGTCAGCGTGAGCTGCGGCGCATCGAATTCCCGATCGGCGAGCTCGCGAGCAAGACCGAGACGCGGGACATCGCGGCGCGATCCGGTCTCGCGACAGCCACGAAGGCGGAGAGCATGGACATCTGCTTCGTCGCGGGCGACTACCGCGATCTCGTGCGCAGCCGCGCGCCCCGCGCCTTCGAGAGCGGTCCGGTGGAGCGCGTCGACGGCAGCGTGGTCGGTCAGCACGCGGGCATCGGCGGATTGACGGTGGGCCAGCGCTCCGGGACCGGCGTGGCCACGGGCGAGCGCCTCTACGTGCTGCGCCTCGAGCCGGAGCGCTCCGCAGCCGTCGTCGGGACGCGCGAGGAGATCACGCGCACGACGTACGAGCTGCGCGACGTTCGCTTCACTCGCGACGTGCCGCCGGAGAACACGTTCGAGACAGCGGCCGTGCTGCGCTACCGCGGCACGCCCCTTGCGGCGGCGGTCGACGTGACCCCAGAAGGCGCGCTGCTTCGACTCGCCACGCCCGCGCTCGTCGCACCCGGCCAGGCCGTCGTGTTCTATGACGGCGACGAGGTCGTGGGGGGCGGCATCGTCCGCGCCGGCACCCCGGCCTAGACCAGCCCGTGCGCGCGCTGTTCCGGATGGCCGCGATCGCAGTCGCGGGCGCGGCGCTGTACTACGCCGGGCTCCTCAACAGCTTCGTCATCCAGCGACCCGAGCGTCCCGGCTCCGTGGCGGTCGTCGTCGCGATCGGCGCGGCGCTCGTGATGCTCGTCGCGGCGGTCCGCGGCACGGGACGCGGTGACAGCGACGCGCCGCCGGCGCACACGCGCATCCACCGCGCGGCTTGGCTGTTCGCAAGCCTCATGGCGCTGGTGTCGCTGGCCTGGATCTCGGACGTGCCGCGGCAACGCTCGTGGGACTGGACGCCGTATCACAACGACGCGATCGCGCTCAACGAATGCGCCGCCCAGTTGCTGCTAGAGGGCCGTGACCCCTACGCGTCGCTCAACATCTTCGACTGCTACGCACGCCTCGGTATCGGCGCTGATCGAACGACGCCGCTGCGGCGGGGCGAGTTCGCGAACGTCGTCGTGTATCCGACCGACGACCAGCTCGACGCCGCGTGGGCGCTGCGGTCTCGCGAAGGCGGCGCCACGAACGTCGAATTCGTGACGCGGCCTTCGTATCCCGCGCTGTCATTCCTGTTGATCGTTCCGTTCGTCGCGCTGGGTTGGGACACCAACCGGCTGTACGTTCTCTGCCTCATCGCGGCGATGGCGCTCGTCGTCCTACGAACACCCACGGGCCTGCGGCCCTTCATGCTGACGGCGGTGCTCGGCGCGGCATCGCTCGCGGCGTTCACGGTCAGCGGCAGCGCCGACCTGCTCTACGTCCTGCCGCTCGCCGCGGCCTGGCTCTGGCGCGAACGGCGCTGGAGCGCGGTGGCCTACGGCATCGCCGCGGCGACGAAGCAGCTGGCCTGGTTCTTCGCGCCCTTCTATCTCATCGCGGTCGTGACGATGCATGGGTGGCGCGAGGGACTGCGCCGCGCCGCGACCTCGGCCGCGGTCTTCGCCGCGGCGAACCTCCCGTTCATCATGTGGCATCCCGCCGACTGGCTCGAAGGTGTGCTGACGCCGGCCTCGGAGCCCATGTTCGCGCGCGGCGCGGGCGTCATCTTCCTCGGAACGCACGGCGGACTGCCGCTGCTGCCGGCGAGCGCGTACCTCGCCGCTGAAGCGCTCTGCGCGCTCGTGTGCCTTGTCGTCGCGTGGCGTTCGCGGCGCACCAGCCCGGAGCTTGGCGTGGTCCTCGCGCTCGTGCCCCTGTTCTTCGCCTGGCGCAGCCTCTTCTCCTACTTCTTCCTCATCCCGCTGTTCGCGGCAGTGGCGGTGGCGCGCATGCCGCTTGGTGATCTCACACCCGAGCGTGCGCGGGCGGCCGGCGCGCTGACCCTGTTCGCGCTGCCCGCGCGCCGCCTCGCGCTCGCTGCACGACGTGGCCGCGCCGCCTGATGCCTCCAGCGCTCATCCCTCTGCTACTCGTCGCCATCGGAGTTCCCGCCGCGCTTCGCGCCGCTCTCGGGCGACCGCGTTCGCTGGGCGCGGCGTGGATGCTGGCCGCGGCGGCGGTCGCGCTGGCGCAGGCCGTCGGCGAGATCGCGGGGTCACGTTTCGGCGTCCTAGGAGACGCTCAATTGCTTCTCGCCACCTTCGCGGCGCTGCTCGCGGCCTTCGCCGTGAGCGTCGCGGAGCCGAAGCGCAGGGGGTAAGGTCAGTAGTGAACGAAAGAAATAGAGGAGACACGCCATGGGATTCCTCATCGGACTGCTCGCCGGGGCCGTCGTCGCGCTCCTGTATGCGCCGAAGACGGGCGACATCACGCGCGAAGAGCTGCGCGTCCGGAGCGAGGAGCTGAAGCGCCGGGCCGACGAGCTCCAGAAGATCGCGAACGATCTCTCGCAGCAGGCCCAGGTCAAGGGGCGGGAGCTCGTTGACGAGGCCAAGCGCCAGTGGGACCGTTCCGGCGTAGGCCAGCGCTCCGGCGAGACCGTCGGGCGCGCCAGCGCGACGGCCGGTCGCACCAGCGAAGGCGGTCCTACAGTCAAGTCCTGACGTTAGACTTCAAGTCAGGGCAGGGGAACGCGGGGAGCTGACCGTGTGGTCGCCCCGCGTTTTTCATTTCCCACGACCGGAACAGGCAAAGCCGGCGGAAGGGAGTAGGGCCAGATCGAATCTGCGGAGATCCGCGAGAAGTTCATCAAGTTCTTCGAGGCGAAGGGCCACACTCGGCTGCCCAGCTGGCCGCTGATCCTCAAGGACGACCCGAGCGTGCTCTTCACGAGCGCCGGCATGCAACCGCTCGTGCCCTACTTCCTCGGTAAGAAGCAGCCGCCGGCCAAGCGGATCGTCGCGGTGCAGAAGGTCTTCCGGGCCACGGACATCGAGGAGGTCGGCCGGGACGGCTACCACCAGACCTTCTTCGAGATGCTCGGCAACTTCGGCATCGGCGACTACTGGAAGAAGGAAGCGATCGAGTGGGGTTGGGACCTCCTGACCGACGTGTTCGGCTTCGACGGCACGAAGCTCGTGGCGACCGTGCATACGAGCGACGACGAGGCCTACGACATCTGGACCAAAACGCTCGCGCTCCTTCCGCCGGACAGGATCTTCCGGCTCGGTGACGACGCGAACTTCTGGGCCCCCGGTCCGACCGGGCTCTGTGGACCGGACAGCGAGGTCTTCATCGACAAGGGCCCGCAGCCCGGTGTCCCGGATCACAGACCACTGCGGTCGCCTCGGGGGTCCGAGCAACCTGGGCCGAGAACAGGTCGTGCA
>JANNHF010000253.1:0-3794 GCA_031404235.1 Chloroflexota bacterium | reverse complement strand
GAGCGAGCGGGGTCGCCGCCGAGACGTCCCGCGGCGATGGACAGCGCGCTGCCGGCCGCTGCCGCGAACGGGATGAGCAGGCGGAGCGCCGACGCGACCGCCGGATCGCCGAGCTGGTCCGGCCATTCCTGCGTGAGCGCGCGCCACGTCGCCAGGGTGAGCGCGAGGCCGAAGAGGGCGTGCGCCAAAGTCGTCATGGCGCGTGAAGTGTCGCGGAAACGATCAGCGCTTAGAGATATCCAGCAGCGCGGTCGCAAAGTCATAGTCCTTCTGACGGCCAGCAACCATCTTCGAGAGAACGCAGTCGTGCGGCTCCAAACACAGCCCGCGGCCCGGGTAGGTGGACGGGTTGTCCAGCTTCACGAGACGGTCCCGCCAGCCCTCACCGAGAGAGCCATCGATCAGGTCTGACTTCTCCTCGTCGCCGTCCAGCGACGCAACGTCTGCCTCGATCGGATGATCTGGGCGGCGGCGCGGAGGATGTGCTCGAAACACAACAAACGCAAGAGCAGACCAGGTTGTTATGTTACATTTTATTTTGCCACAACGTAACAACCTACTTCGGAGGCACCGCTGACACCGAAAGGCCGCCTGACACGCGTCGCGATCCATGAGCGGCTCGAGACGCACGTTCTCGAGCTTCGCACGCGGCTCGGCGGCCTCCCCCTGCCCGAAGAAGCCGAACAGATCTGGAAAGAGATCTGGCACCAAGAGGCACATAACTCGACCGCTCTCGAAGGGAACACGCTGGTCCTGAAGCAGGTCTTGGAGCTACTTCAACAGAACAAGGCGGTCGGTGACAAGGAGCTCAAGGAATACATGGAGGTCACCGGCTACGCGAAAGCGGCGCACTGGGTGTACCAAGAAGCGCACCGTCCACGTGACGGCAGCACTGAGGCGCTCCTTACGGTGCAGGAGGTGCGGCATGTGCACCACCTCCTGATGAGCGACGTTTGGGCGCACGCGCCACACCCAAATGCCACGCCGGCCGAGTCACCGGGTAACTGGCGCGAGCACGAAATACATCCATTCCCATCCGGCATGCAGCCGCCCACCTTCTCCCTCATTCCGGCTGCGATGGATGCGTGGGTGAAGCTAGCGAACACTGTCGGGACCGGAACCCTGCCGATCGCAGAGCAGGTTGCCACGGTGCACGCGGCGTTCGAACGGCTCCATCCCTTCATCGACGGGAACGGTCGCGCCGGACGTCTATTGGCGAACCTGCTGCTCATTCGACACGGCTACCCGCCAGCGATCATCTACAAGCGCCAGCGCGCCCAGTACCTAAAGGCCCTCGGCAAGGCTGACAAGGGCGACACGGGACCGGTCGGCGAGATCTTCGCGCGCGCGATCCTCGACAACCTCATGCGTTTCGTACTGCCTGGCGTCGCCGGTCCGGTGAAGCTTCTGCCCCTCGAGGCGCTCGTGACCAAAGAGCACTCGGCCGTCTCGCTGCGGGCCGCCGCGCGTCGCGGCGCCCTCACGGCGCGAAAGAGCGCGAACGGCGACTGGCTCAGCTCCAAGAGATGGGTCGAGGAGTACGCCAGGGATCGGTGGAGCGCCTTGCGACGGCCGCGCAAAGCTGTGTCCGCTGCCGCCAGCACCAAGCCGACGAAGCGCAAGTCGCGACCGAAGGCGCCAGCTGCGAAAGCACGAAAGGCAACGCGGCGATCGTGAGGCCTACTCGGTCGCCTTCGGATGCGAGCGCCAGACCGCGATGATCCTCACGGCGTTGCCCTCGACGATGAACCACACGCGCTGCTTCGGGCCGATCTCGTACTGGCGCCAGCCGAGCTCTTTGAAGCGTCCGGCGAGGCCGCCACAACCCAGCTTTTCTCCGCCTTCGAGTTCGCGAAGACGAGCTCGAACGTCGGTGGTGGCTGCCCAAGGGGAAGTGGATCGGGTCGCTCGACGGGGCGACGCGCCATTTCACGATCGACCTCGCTGGCAACCTCCCACTCGTAGAGCCACTGCTCGAACGCCTCGAAGTCCCCTCTTCGCGCCGCGGTGCCGAAGCGCCCGACGAGCTCGTCGGCGAACCGCCTGCGGTTCAGACGCTGGAGATCGCCGACCCAGGAGAACTCTCTTGTGATCGCCCGCGCTCGCCCCTGAAGGTGCTCGATGAGCGGCTCGAGGCGAAGGAGCCATGAGCGTGTGAGCGCGTCCCGCGCGGCGATGTCACGGCGCTGCATCACGACCGGCTCGGCGCCCTCCGTCACCACTGTGATGGGGCCTTTGCGCGCCTCGCGCAATATCGCCCCCGAGCGACGGTTCAGGTCCTTGGCTCGGCGGATACGATCCGCGAAGACCGTGCTCACGGTACGTACGACAGCACGTACCCCCCTGGCGTTCAGCGACCTGGTGGCACGTCTCCGAGGGGGATCGCGACGTCGCGCGCGACCTCGAGGATCGCACGGTCTTCGGTGACGAGTGGGAAGTCGAGCTGCTCCGCGAGTGCGACATAGCTGGCGTCGTAGGCAGTGAGTCCACGCGATACCCAGGCGGCGACCCGATCGAGCGGAGGGTCAAGGGCTTCGAACTTCGCACCCTCTAGTTCCCGGACGAGATCCTGGAGCCTGTCTTCGCGCCACCGCCACTGCCTTCCGGCGACGTTCAGAAGCTCGAGGAACAGCAGGGTGGGGACGATCACCCCGAGCCGACCTGATTCGAACTCCGAACGGAGCGGGGCAGCCGGCCCCGCATGCGGACCGAACCACCGGATCACGACCGACGCGTCGAGGACGAGACGCCTCAACGCGAGTCGCGCATCTTCCGGATGATCTCAGTGGGATCGCCGGGCGATGGGTTCTCGGCGAAGAGCCGGTCGATCGCGGCCAGCGCCTTACGCACCGCGGGGTCGCGACCCGGACCGCTGTCCTCGCCCAAGTCGCGCGTGACTAGCCGCGTCAGATATGCGCTGCGGCTGAGGCCGAGGCGTCGCGCGGCTCGATCGAGGCGTGCAAGCAGCTTCTCGTCCATGGACACCAATACCTTCGCCATGGACTTGAGGATATCCTGGATATCCAAGCGAGTTCTACCAGGGCCAGTCCGACATATCGAAGTACTCGCGGTCCTGACCGCTGCCGTAGAGACGGCTCAGGTAGATCTCGGTCGGCGGCTGTTCGCGGCCGTGGCCGTAGTACACGAGGTACGGAAGGGGGCGCGGGAAGAGTCGAATACGGAGGACGTGGGTGTCGCTCCGCTTCATGGGCGGTCCGGCCTCGGGACTCTGCTCGATCCGGCGGCGTACGTCGGCGAGACCGCTCACGAAGTTCTCGAGCTGCCCCTCAGTCCGGTTCTCGGCGAGCCATGCGATCCGCTCGTTCACCGCCGCGATGAGGGCGGGTCGCGGAAGCAGGATCGGCACTATCCGTCGACGGCCACTCGCTTTGCTAGTGCCTCTCGCTCGCGGATGCGCAGCCGTGCGCGTTCCGCGGCCTGGTCGATCTCACCCCAGCTACCGAAGGTGCGGTCACCGCCGGCGACGGCTTGGAGATCCGACCACGCCTGCGCGATCTGCCAGTCGCGAGCAGCCCTGAGCTCCCTGACCCGACGCTCGACGCTGAGGCCGCTGCGCAGTAAGAGCCGGGCAGCGGCCGCGGCCGAACCAAGCTCGCGCTCGGTCGCAAAGTGCTCAACGTCTTTCCACAGGTCGTCGGGACAAGGAAAGCTGCGCGTGTGCGTCGAAGGTCCGGGTCGCCCTTTGCCAGCCTGCTTGCCCATTTTGCCGTCCTCCCGACCTCGGTAATGAGTTTCATTGACAGAATGGCGCGTCGCGGCGCCGCGGTCAGAAC
>JANNHF010000252.1:0-4309 GCA_031404235.1 Chloroflexota bacterium | reverse complement strand
CGATCCGAGAGTGCCGTCGCCACCGAGCGGTGTGGGCTGATCGTGTCCCGGCTCGGGTGACCACGTGCCCAGATACGCGACCTCGCCCATGCGACCGGACACCCAGCCGAACGATCCGCTGTTGGCGTACGCGACGACCGCGGTCGACGTCTCGCCCGGGCAGAGCGTCGGATACCCGCTCTGTCCGTACCACGACGCGTGGAAGCCGCCGACCTTCGACGGAACGCTTGGCGGCGGAGCGATGCCCGGCCCGACGCTCCCCGTGCACCCGCCAACGGGGGGCGTCGGTGACGGCGACGGGGTCGGTGTCGGCACCGGTGTCGCTGTGGGAGTTGGTGTCGGCGTCGGACCTGGGGTCACTTGACCCAGCGTCGTCAGCCGACCGACGATCACGTCGGCCGAACCGAGCGTGACGCCGGAGGCGTCGACGCGGTAGTTGCCCGGCGCGAGATCGACGAACGCGAACCACCCATTGCCGTCGGCCTTCAGCGAGCGGACGATCGCGCCGCTCGCCGCTGAGAAGAGGAGCACCTGCGTCTGCGCGAGCGCGCCGCCGCTCGTCCGCGCGATCCCGCGGAGGTGACCGGTCGTCGGTTGTGTCTTCCAGGTCATCGGCGGAACGTCCGCGGTGCTCTCGAAGACCGGCGGTGGCGACAGCGGGTCGTAGACGGAGACCTGCGTGAGCGCGCGCTCCAGCTCCGCACGGCTCGCTGCGCTGCTACGTATCTTGTCGTCCGCCATCGTGTCGGGCGTGCGGTACGAATAACCGACCCAGCCTGCGCCGTATTTGCCGGCGCTCGAAGGCGCGACCGCGGTGCGCACTTGACGCACCGTGGCGGCGATGTCGTTCAGATACGGAGCGGACCCGACGACGGACTGGCGTCCGTACTGCTGGTCCTTGGCGAAGTCACTCCACTCCTGATACATGCGCCGCTGGTCGCTCGGGCTCGTCTGGTCGCGCTTGTAGTTCAGCGGGATGTTGAGATCGAGGATGCCTTCGCGCATCCATCCGTCCCAGTCCTGCAGCTGCTCCGCATAGGCGCGCGTGTTCTGCCAGCCGCCCTGCGTCTGCGGCCCGTTGCCGTAGGTGATCGTGTCGGCGCTCACGCGCACGCTGGGCCGGATCGCGAAGCTCTCGACGTACACCTTGCGGACGATGTTCGTGATCTGGTCGCGGCGCCACTGCTTCCAGGCCGTATCCGATGGCGCGGGCCGATCGATGCGTCCGGTCGCCTGCTGGAAGCGCGCGACCGCGACCGGGTTGTAGCCCCACGTCGGCACGCCGACCTGGCTGTTGCCGTCGGGATAACGGATGCGGTCAAGGTTGATGCCGTCCACCGCGTAGTTCGCGACGATGCTCGTCGCGGTGTCCACGATCCACTGCGCCGCATCCGGGTGACCTGGGTCCACCAGCCAATCCGTGCTGGATTGCATGACGCCGTCGTTGCGCGACATCAGCCAGTTCGCATCACCGGTGGCCGACGGGCCGTGCAGGTTGAACGCATGTGTCGGCGAGGCCGGCGCGCCGCCATCGCGCCAGAACGACGTCGCGATGACCCACGCGTGGACCTCGATGCCCTGTGCGTGGGCCTTGTCGATCAGCGTCTGCAGCGGGTCGAACGGGAACGGCGCGAGGCCCGCCTGGTCGGTGCGCGGCACCGACGCGCGGTTGCAGAAGCAGTCGCCGCGTCGAACGGCCTGCACGATGATCGCGTTGAGGCGAGCGGCCTTCGTCGCCGCGACGATCGCGTCGATCCGCGGCGCGTCGAACAGGTCGTCGCCGAATGCGTCGACCCAGTACGCGCGGAACTGGCCCCCAGCGGGCGTCGCGGTGTCGAAGTCCGCGGAATTCACCTGCGCGGGGAGCCAGACGACCGCCAATACGGCGACGAGCGCCAGCCCGACCTTCCTCACTACTCCCGTAACGATGAGGCAACGGCGTGTGTCGCGGGTGGGTGATGTTTAGTTCTTTTTTCTCATCCACACGCTCGAAGCGGCCGAGCGGGCTCCGTCCCTAAACTCGCCCGGTGCCTCACCCATTTCGCTTCGCGGTCACGGCCCGTTGGGCCGGCAGCGGCACGCGCTGGCGTGATGTCGCTCGCCGCGCCGAGGATCTCGGCTACGACGTGCTGCTGGTCACCGATCATATGGGTGCGCAGCTGGCACCCATACCAGCGCTCATGGCCGCGGCCGATGCGACGACGCGATTACGCGTCGGAAGCTTCGTCTTCGCGAACGACTACCGCAATCCGGTGATGCTCGCGAAAGAAGTCGCGACGATCGACGTACTTTCCGGTGGGCGCGTCGAGGTCGGCATCGGCGCGGGTTGGAGCGCCAACGACTATCGCGAGCTGGGCATCCCGTACGACGCGCCCGCCGTGCGCGTCAGCCGGCTCGAGGAATCCGTCGTCCTCCTTAAGCGTCTGCTGAGCGAGGAGCGCGTGGACCACACTGGCGAGCACTACACGGTACGGGGCGCCAAGATCCTGCCGCGGCCGCTACAACGGCCGCATCCGCCGCTGATGATCGGCGGCGGCGGGCCGCGCGTGCTCCGCCTTGCCGCGCGCCACGCTGACATCGTCACGTTCGCTCCGCAGGTCAACGCGAGTGGCCGCCCGCGACTCGACGCGCTCACGGAGAAGGCCCTGGCCGAGCGCGTGGTGCGCTTTCGCGCGGCCGCGGGCGAGCGTGCCGAACGCATCGAGCTCAACGTGTTCGTGTTCGACGCCGCGGTCACGGATCGCGCGCGCTCGCTGATGGCGGCCGTGAGTGGGTACCTGCGCCGCGCGGCGAACGGCCTCGTGCGCAGCCCATTCGTCCTGTACGGATCGCGCTCGTCACTACGCGAGCTGCTCCTGGAACGCCGCGAGCGCCTCGGCCTGAGCTACATCTCGGTGCCGGGGAACGCGATGCGCGAGTTCGCACCGATCGTCGCGGAGCTGCGCGGGACCTAGACGAAGCGCTCCGCCTTCCACTCGATGCCGAGCTCGCTGGGCGGACCCATGTAGCCGAGCATCGCGGACGCTGCGACGACCGCGGGGCTCGCGAGGTAGCCGAGACCGCCCACGCCCATGCGGTTCGCCCAGTTGCGGTTGAAGGACGTGATCGCGGTCTCCCCCTTCGCGAGCGCGTCGGGGCCCTGGCCGAAGCAGGGGCCGCACCACGATTCGCGGATCTCCCCGCCGACCGAGCGGAACACGTCGGCGATCGACTCGCCGCCAAGGCGCGCGTCGGTTCGCTCGATGTCCTTCTTCACCGCGCCCGAGCCCGGGAAGATCACGAACTCGTTCGCGGCGCGCTTCGCTCCTTTGTCGCGCGCGGCACGCAGGACGAGCGCGGCTTCCAGGAGATCGCCGTATCCGCCGTTGGTGCACGACCCGATGAACGCCTTGTCGAACGCGATGCGCTCGCGCGCGACCTCTTCGGCCGGGAACGCGTTGCCGGGGCTGAACGGCTTCGCGATGAGCGGCACGACCTCGGACAGATCGAGGACCTCGCCGATCTCATAGATCGCATCCGCGCCGGGAGCGAAGCGCGGGTAGGGGAGATCGGTGAAGCCCTTCTCGCGGTACCACGCGTACGTGAGGTCGTCAGGGGCGAAGATGCCGTTCGTCGCCTCGCCCTCGGCCATCATGTTCGCGATCGTGTTGCGGTAGCTCATCGGAAGCTGCTTGTCGGCGTCGACGAACTCGACGCTCATGCCCTCTGCCTGCTTGGTGCCCCAGCGCGCGAGCAGCGCGAGCACGACGTCCTTGCCGCTCACCCAGGGCTGCAGCTGTCCTTTGAATACGACCCGCCGCTGCCCTGCGACCGTGAAGTACACGTAGCCGGTCGCCCAGCCGAAGCCGAGCGTGGTCGAGCCGACGCCGTACCCGAGCGCGCCGTACGCGCCGTAGGCGCGGCTGTGCGAGTCCGCGCCCGGGACGAGCGCGCCGGGGACGACGAGACCCTGTTCGGGGAAGTAGAAGTGGAAGATGCCGTCGCCCGGCGTCGCGTAGTGCGGGCGCGTGATGCCGTGCAGCTCGGCGAACTGCTTGCCGATCGCGGTCTGCTTGTCGTCGGCGTCTCGGTGGTTGAACACGAAGTGGTCGTTCGCGACCGCGATCTGTCGCGGGCGGATCGCGTCACCGCCGGTGATCTGGTTGAAAGTGTGGATCGAGAACGGAGCGGTGCCGTCAGACGCGGGCAGCAGGTCGGCGTACACACGTAGCGTCGCGCCGGAGCGCACGTCGGCGCCCTTGTCCACGCGGTGCGCCCAGAGGATCTGCTCGGTCGACGTCAGCGAACGTGCCGTATCGGCGTCGGGCCA
>JANNHF010000251.1:0-3863 GCA_031404235.1 Chloroflexota bacterium | reverse complement strand
CAAGGGCATGGAGAAGGTGATCTCCACTCTTGGCGTTCACGAGATCCGCGGGTACGGCCGGCAGCTGTCCGCGATCGGCGTCGCGCCCGAGGTCGCGCGGATGCTCGGCATCGCGACGTTCTGCGCGAGCGACGACCGCGGACTGTCGTGGGAGCGCATCGGCGCGGACGGCTTCGACCGCGGCACGATGCTCCGCGAGCGGCGGCCGGCGCGCCTCGAGCCGGTGTTCCGCTTCTACCCGCGCGTCTGGAAGGCCGGGCTCGCCGTCGCCAACGGCGAGCAGCCATACCGCGCCTTCGCCGACAAGCTCGAAGAGTTCGAGCGGACGCACCCGGTGTCGCTCCGGCACCTTCTGGACTTCCGCGCCCCGCTCGACGAGGAGACGACCGCCGCGGCGCGGACGCGAACGGGCGATCACGCCGCGCCGATGTACATCTCGTCGATGTCCTTCGGCTCTCAGGGCGAGACGGCGTACCGCGCGTATGCCGAGGCGATGGCGAGGATGGACCTCCTCTGCATCAACGGCGAGGGGGGCGAGCTGCCGGACCTCATCGGAAGATATCCGCGCAATCGCGGCCAGCAGATCGCGTCGGGCCGCTTCGGCGTGTCGGCGGTGCTGGCGAATTCGTCCGATTACCTCGAGATCAAGATCGGCCAGGGCGCGAAGCCCGGCGAAGGCGGCCATCTGCCGGCGAAGAAGGTATCGGTGAAGGTCGCGCTGGCTCGCAACGCGCGGCCGGGCGTCGACCTGATCTCGCCGTCGAACAACCACGACATCTACTCGATCGAGGATCTCGCCCAGGTCGTGCACGAGCTGAAGACGGTGAACCCGCGCGCGCGTGTCGCGGTGAAGATCCCCGTGACACCGGATGTGGGGATCATCGCGTGCGGTATCGCGAAGGCGGGCGCCGACATCATCACGCTGTCGGGCTACGACGGCGGCACCGGCGCGGCGCGCCAGCACGCGCTGCGTCGCGCGGGCCTGCCGGCGGAGATCGGCGTCGCCGAGGCGCACCGCGTGCTCGTCTCCGCGGGCCTGCGCGACCACGTGCAGATCTGGTGCGACGGCGGGATGAAGAGCGCGCTCGACGTTGCGAAGATGCTCTGCCTCGGCGCGGACCGCGTCGGCTTCGGCACGATGGCGATGGTCGCGATCGGCTGCACGATCTGCCGCGGCTGCCAGCTCGACACGTGCCACGTCGGCATCGCGACGCAGATCACATCGGCGGCCGAGGCGGTCGAGAAAGGCCTGAAGCGCTTCGAGCCGCAGGAGTTCGAGCGCGCGGTGCAGAACCTGATGCGTTTCTTCGGCGCGATGCGCGACGAGCTTGCGCGGATCGCCGCGCTGCTTGGCGTGTCGTCGACCGAAGAGCTGGTCGGCCGCACCGATCTGCTCGTGCAGGCGCGCGGCCTGGATCGCGTCGACCTCGGAGCGCTCCTCGCGCCCGCCGGTCCGGTGCGGCGCGGCGGCCGCGAGCTACGCGTGCTTGCCGTGCCGCAGGGGCCGAGTGCCGAGCTAGAGGCCGCGGCGACATCCGATAGCGAGGGCATTCGCGTGCGCCTCGGCAGCGAACATCGCTTCATCGCGACCGCGACCTCGGGCCAGCTCGCGCGCCAGCGGATCGCCGGCGCCGTGGTCACCGAGCTCACGTCATCGTTCGGTCAGGGTTCGGTCGCGGGGAACGGTTTCGGCGCGTACTCGACCGACGGCGTGTCGCTTCGCATCGCGGGCGGCGCGCAGGACGGCGCGGCGAAGACCGCGCTCGGCGGGACGTTCGCCGTGCTCAAGGCGCGCAACGCGAGCGGCACGTGGGTCGATGGCTCAGTGGGGAAGTGCTTCGGCTACGGCGCGCAGCGCGGCCGCTTCTATGTCCAGGGCGGCGCCGACGCTCGCGCCGGTATCCGACTGTCCGGCGCGGAGGTCCTGTTCGGCGGCGACCTTCGCGGCTTCGCGTTCGAGTACATGACCGGCGGGCGCGCGGTGGTCCTCGGCGATCCCGGCCGCTGGATCTGCTCGGGCATGAGTGGTGGTGTCGTCTTCCTGCGCCACGACGTGGCGCGTGGTCTCGACGAGCGCGGGCTGCGCGACCGCTTCGCGAAGGGGGCGAAGGTCAATCTGCGCCCGCCGTCTTCCGACGAGGACCTCGACGCGCTGCGTGATCTGGTCGGAAGCTACGCGACGCTGTTGCACGAGAGCGGGCAGGTCGAGACCGCCCAGGCGACGCGCGTCCTGCTCGACGATCCCGCGGCGCACTTCCGCGTGGTGCGGCCTGGCGCGGACATCATCGTGGATCAGACGATCTCGACGGAGTGAGCTACCCGAGGTTCGGGGGCAGCGTGTCGACAACGATCACGGCCGTGGCAGCTAGAGGAGTAGTGCGCTCAGGGTAAGGAGCGGGTACGCGATTCCCGACGCCGCTGCGAGCACGATCGCAGCTGTGCCAAGTGGATCGCGCGTGCGGAGCCAGCTGAAGTAGGCGAGTACGACCGCGCCGGCCATCGCTCGGAATACCGCGAGCGGATCCTGCCAGCTGTCGTATCCGGCGCCCAGCACCACCGCTGCGTACGCCGCCCCCGCGAGCGCAGCACCGTCGCGTGCCCGGTAGACGCGCGCGATCACGAGCACGCACAAGGTGAAGGCGACCGCTGTCAGGACGAAGCGCTCCCCATCGCGTTGTAGCGCGTCCGTGAGCGCGATGAAGGGAGCGCCCACGGGTCGAAGGAATTGACCGCCGAGCGTGCTGTCGCCCACGTTGCGCACGAAGCGCCATACGAAGAGGACCCACACGGCGAGCACGGCGGCGGCAAGCCCGAAGCGAAGCACGCTGCGCGGATCCCGGTGCGCGACCCCGAGCGCTGACTCGGTGACGAGCGCGACACCGGCAGTCTCTTTCGCGAATCCCGCGAGGAGCACGAGCGCCGCGGACCCGCTCGTCATCCCGGCCGCGAGCAGCGCGAGCTGTAGCGGCTCGGTGAGGTCGAAGAGGATCGGCAGCCAGACACCGGGGAACACTACGAGCGCTAGCGCCCACCAGGCATTTCGCCCGGCGGTGATCGCCGCGACGGCTGCGATCCAGATGAGGGCGGTCGCGGCGACGACATTGATGATGACCAGCACGTGCGGGAGTGCGCTGGGTTGTCCGGCGCTGAAGACCCACGCCAACAGCGGATAGAGGATGCGTCGATAGCGGAGCGTGTCGTCCAAGGCCATCGCTGTCTCGGCGCGCGTCAGGAAAGGGTCATGCGCGATCGCGAAGTAGAACTGACCGTCGTAACCGGGTGCGCTGGTCGCGCGATCGCATGGTGTGAGGAGACTGGGATCCAGGAAGTAGCCGATTTGGATGAGGCGACAGAAGCGGAAGTCGTCCAGCGCACCGGCGGCCATCGCGACCGTCGTAAATAGCGCGACCGCGACGAAGGTCGGAGCGGCTGCCGGCCGGAGGAATGCGAACCGCGTGGCATCACCCTACAGAAGCGGCTAAGGCGCCGCTCCGCACGCGTCGCGGCCGTCGGCACGAGCCGGAATTATCCGCCCCCGGGCCGGGCCGGGCTAGTACGAACGGAGCCGGTCAACCGCACCGATTCGGCTATGGCGTCGTTGTTGTCTGAGTCTGAGAGTGCGAGCGACCGCCACCGGACGGCGGTGGCAAGTCAGGGGAGGCGCGCAGGGTGTCACGACGGGGAGCAGATCGTCCCGTCCGCTGGGTAGCGCAGGCGTTCGCGACCATCGTCGCGGTCGCCGTGACCGCGACGATCGTTGCCTTGTCTCTCGGCCTTCTCGCGGTCCGCTTCGTGGGGCTCAACGCTTACGTCGTACAGGGCGGACCCACGGAGTCCATGGTGCCGATCGGCTCGCTCGTTCT
>JANNHF010000250.1:0-4247 GCA_031404235.1 Chloroflexota bacterium | reverse complement strand
TCGCGGTCGATCTCTTCACGGGGAGCGCGCCGCTCGTCAGCACCATCACCGTGTCGGGCGATGGCTTCCATCCGTCCGACGCGGGCTACCAGCTCATCGCGGACCGCTTCGCCGACGCGATGCGGGCGAGCGGCATACCGCTCCGCTAGGTGTGACGCCCGTCTAGGACCTCAGCCGGCCTCGGCGGGGGCGATCTCCACCACCCGAGGCGCCGGCTCGCGCACCAGTTGCGCGAGCACCAGCGCTCCGGTCGTCATGAACAGCGTTCCGAGGATGAGCACGACCTGCGGCTGGACCAGGCCCAGCAAGGCCGCCGCTGCGAACGGCGCCGCGGTGCCGCGCACGCCGACAAGGAACGCGTTGGCGGCCGCGTACTCCACGATGTGCTGGCGCGGCGCCATGTGCACGATGTTCGTGAACGCCGTCAGCTCGCCGCTCGACACGGCGACGCCGATGATCACGGCCACGGGCAGCAGCGCCCAGGTCCCTGGCGCGACGAGGTATCCGATCGGTACGAGCAGCGTGAGCACCGTCGCGATGAGCGTCTGGTTCAGGGTCGAGCCGCGGTCGATAAGCCGTCCGATCACGGGATACGCCACGATCTGCGTCGCGGATTGCACGATGGCGAGCGTCCCAACGAATCCGTTTGATGCGTCGAAATGGTCGACCAGCATGATCGGGAAGACCGCGAAGTTCATGAGATTGCCGGTGCCGAAGAGCGTGAAGGCGAGCAACAGCTTGCGATAGCGGAGGTCGGTCCACACGTCGCGCGCGATCGCGAGCGCCGGGCGGCGTGACGGTGGCGCTGCCGGACCCTCGTAGCGGATCGCGAAGAAGGCGAGCGCCCCCGGCAGCCCGAAGAGCGCCGCGGCGGCGAAGACCCACTGCGCCGGCACGACATCGATGAAGCTTCCGGCGAGCGCCGCGGCCCCGATGCCGGCGACCGATGCTCCCACTCTCACGTTGCCCATCGCGAACGCGCGCTCGCGGTCCGGATAGATGCCCTGCATCAGGGCGGTGTACGCGGCGATGTTCGAAACGGTGATGATCCAGAACGCGACGCTGGACAGCGCGAGCATGAGCGGGCTCGCGGCGAGCAACACGCTCACCAGGAACACGAAACGCGACAGGCTCGCGGCGCCCGCGACGACCCGCACGATCGGCAGGTGGGCGAGCAGGTAGGCGAAGATCGGCGAGAGCAGGTTCCCGATGAAGGGGCCGGCGACGACGATCGCGACATCCAGCGTCGATCCGCCCATGCGCCGGACGACCACCGGCATGAAGGCGATGAGGACCGTGACGAAGGCGCCCGCGCAGATGGCGCTGAAGAGGTCGATGCGGAAATTGCGACGGACGCGCGCTGGCAGCCAGTTCGGATCGGTCACGGCATGGAAGCTAACGGCCGCTACCGCGCCCCGTCACCGTCCCGCATGAGCTAGGGGCCGCGTTCGGGACGCGGTCGATATCCGCCCGGCCGTGGGCCATAGCCGCGGCGTGGCCCGTAGTCGCCGGTGCCGCCGCCGGGCCGTGGTCCGTAGCCGCCACCGCCTGGGCCGCTCTCGCGGAATGGTCCGCGGGCTCCGGGCGCGGTCGAGCTGATGACGACGCGACGGTTCGGCTCCATGCCGACCGACTCCGTCTTCAGACCCGCCTGACCCTGCACCGACAGGTGCACGATGCGACGCTCGTAGGCAAGCATCGGTTCGAGCGTCACCGCCTGGCCGCTCGCGCGAACGCGTGCTGCCACGCGCTGCGCGATCTCGCGGAGCTGGTCCTCGCGACGGCGCCGATAGCCCTCGATGTCGATCGGGATATGCACGGAACGACCGACCTTCTTCGAGGTGATGGCGCTCACGACCTGCTGTAGAGCGACAAGGTTCTCGCCGCCTCGGCCGATGAGAGCTCCGAGATCGGCACCGAGGACGTCGACGCCCTCCAGCCCGGGACGATCGTCGAGCGCGACCTCGGCGTCGACGCCCATCGCGCTCAGGATCTCGCGCAGCGCAGCTGCCCCAAGGGCAAGCTCCTCGGCGAACGCCGGCGAGGCCTCTTCGCTCTCTTCCTCGCGCGGAGCGCGCACGGCGTCGGGGCGCCGCGGCACTTCCGCTTCGTCAATGACCGGCTCGGGCTCCGCCGCACGTTCGTCCTCCTGAAATGACAGCAGCACTCGCGCGTCGTCTCCGCCCATGCCCAGCACGTTGGCGGGCTTGCCCTTCTCGAGGACCTCGATGTCGACATCGGCGCGTTTCCGGCCGAGCGCCCTCAGTCCGCGCTCGATCGCCTCCTCAACGGTGCGGCCCGTGAACTCCTCGCCACGCAGTGGGCTCATCGCTTCCCCCTCCTCCGGCCGCGGCGGCGGCCGCCGTTCGATGCGCTCGGCGCCGCGGTCGCTTCCTCATGTGCGCTGGACTCTTCGCTGTCCCTGTCCCGCATGTCCTGACGCGCCTCGACAATCGCGGCCTGCTCGCGACGATGCAGCTCGCGATCGGCGGGGGTCGGTACCGCGCGCAGGAACGGAAGGTACTTCGGCAGCTGACCCCAACCGCTCACGAAGTACTGCTGCACGATCTGGAAGACCGTCGTGGCTGTCCAGTACAGAGCAAGGCCGGCCGGGAACGATAGGCCGAAGACAACCGTCATGACTGGGAACGTGTAGGACATCGACTGCATCATCCGCTGGCTCGGGTCATCGCTCTTGACCTGCTTCGCGGGCATGGCCATCACTGACGCGACCAGCTGCACAGCGCCTGCGAGTAAGGCGAGGCTCCAGTGGGGGCGCTGAAGGCCTTCGGTGATCCAGGGCAGCCAGTACGCCGTGGTGTCGAGCGATGCGCCGGGCGGGACTGGGTTCGAGAGGAATGGGTAGCGGAAGCTCTCGATCATCTCGTTGGTAAGGCCGGGGCACGCGTTGTCCGGAGGCGGACCGAGACCGCAGCCGAGTTGCAGGAGCGCGTTGTACAGCGCGATGAGGAGTGGCATCTGCAGCAGCAGCGGCAGGCACCCGGCCGCGGGATTCACGCCGCGCTCCTTGTAGAGCTTCATCTGCTCCTGGCTGAAGCGCTGGCGATCCTTGCCGTACTTCTTCTTGAGCTCTTCCATCGCCGGCGCGACCTCTTGCATCGCGCGCTGGGAGCGGATCTGCGTGACGTACAACGGATATAGGGCGAGGCGGATCGCGATGGTCACGAAGATGATCGCGAAGCCAAAGTCGCGCACGAGCGAGTACGCGAAGATCGTGAGGTTCATGACCGGATGCACGAGGAGCGAGTTCCACAGCGTGACGATGTCCATTAGTGCTCCGGCACCGGGTCATAACCGCCACGGCTGAACGGATTGCACGAGAACAGGCGGCGCATCGCGAGCCAGCTGCCCCGTAGCGCGCCGTGCCGCTCGATCGCCTCCATCGCGTATTCGGAGCACGTGGGCGTATACCGGCACGCGGGCGGCAGGTGTGGGCTCACGCGCGCCTTGTAAAAGCGCAGCGCCGCCACCGCGAACGCTTTCATGCGCCGGGCTGGCGCGCGCCGCCGAGCGCAGCGGTGGCGGCGGCGCGAAGCGTCGCAAAATCGGCCGAGAGCGCGTCGCGGCGCACGGTCACGACGACGTCCTGCGCCGGCGAGGCGTCGGCCGCCGCACACGCCTGACGAAAGGCCTCACGAACGCGACGGCGCGCACGATTGCGGATCGTCGAGATGCCGACCGTACGCGGGGCGGACACCGCGAGACGCATCACGTTCAGGTCATTGGGACGCAGGCGCGCCATGAAGGCGGCATCGCGAACGCCGCGCCCGGTCTTCCGCACGGCCGCGATGTCAGTGGATCGCCGCAGACGCGCGGCGTTCATTCCGGCGAGGTCGTTCAGACGACGGTCAGGCGCTTCCGTCCACGCGCGCGACGTTGTGCCAACACTTTGCGGCCGCCCGTCGTCTTCATCCGCGCGCGAAAACCGTGCACCCGCGCGCGGCGACGCGTCTTCGGCTGATACGTGCGCTTCACGAACTGTCCTTCTCCCCTGAAAAAAATGGATGAGTGGATGCATCAAGTTGATGTGTGCCGTGTGCTATGTGTGCGAGAAAGTCTAGCAGTGTGCCTGTGCTACTGTTCCGTGGCTTCCGGTGGGCGGATCCTTCCTCGTCTTCGCGTATCGGTGTGGCGGCATCTCGCGTGATCGTGTTGTGGGGGCGTCGTATGTTCGAGCGCAGAGAAGGGGAGCCGTTGAACCTCAAGCAGCTCTGGCATGCGGCCCT
>JANNHF010000249.1:0-2526 GCA_031404235.1 Chloroflexota bacterium | reverse complement strand
CTGCAGATGATCTTCAGCGAGATCGGCGCTGATCACACCGTCGACGGGCTGAAGATCGAGTTCCGGCCGAAGCCGGTCTGGGAGCCCTACGTCGAAGCGGTTCTGGCGCGACAGCGGCAAGAGCAGGACACCCTGGTGCCTGTTACCACTTCGGAGCGGAAGACGGGATTCGAACCCGCGACCCTCTCGTTGGCAACGAGATGCGCTACCACTGCGCCACTTCCGCATGCCGGATCGCTCCGGAACGACTCGATTATAGGACGGCTGCGATCCGCAAGGGCGCACGCTATTGGCTCGGGATCGTCCAGTCCTTCGGAACGATCTGGATCCAGGTCTGTCCAGGTGACAGGCGCACCGCTTCGCCGGCGGCGCTCGTCAGCGTGAAGACGTCGAAGATGTCCGGACGGGACCACGTGACCTCCTGACGGCGGCCGTCGCGGAACACGATGCCGGCTCCGGTGCCGGTCAGGACCATGTCGAGCTTCGGATTGCCAGCTGGATCGAGCCCGAATGCGTCGGTGAAGTGCACCTCGGTAAGGATGACCACGATGTTCTTGGCGGCGACAGCCTCGCGATTCTCGCCGTCGATCTCGCGCACGCCGTTGTTGAAGCGCGCGTACGTACGCGATGCCGCGTCGTATTGGTAATTGACGCCGAAGAGCGCGCGATACGGCACCGTGATGCTGTTCGCCGCGACGCTCGTGGCGAATCCTCCTGCGAGCGGGTCCGACACCGATGGCGGCAGGAAGTCCCAGGCGGGCACGAGCGCGGGCTGATCCGCGTCTGGCGCAGCGGCGATGGCTCCGCGCAGCGCGGTGTACGTCGTGAAGTAGTTGTACGGCGCCGGTCGGAAGTTGACGCGGTAGCCCCACCCGTACCCGGGCCGGAGGTCGATGTACCGATGGGCCACAGCGTCGTCGTAGTGGAGCGCCATGAGCTCCTCAGGCCCGCCGCCGGAATACACGATCGCGCCACCGAGGCTCGGCACGATCGGAAGGTCGGTCATGCGCACGCTCCGCACCGAACCGATCACGTCGGGATCACGCGACTGGTACACGGCGGCGAGTCGCGTCGTCAGGCCTTCGACCAGCCACTCGTAGACCTGATCGGCCTTGGTGATCCCATAGTGCGGGCGAGCGGTCGGGCTGTTGTCGATCTTCACGTAGAGCGGACGCTTCGTCGCCGAGCCGCCGCCGAGCGGCAGGCCGGTGAGCGGCCAGCGTGGACAGAGCGTCTCCTCGCTGGTCGCCGTGAGCTTGAACGAAGTGCCCAGGTTGCGCAGCACCGCGCTGCGCGCCTGCACACCGTCCGTCGGGGCCAGCCCGAGCGCATCGACCTTTCGGTCACCGTTCCAGTCCCCGACGAGAAGCGCGGTCGCGCCGGCGCAGGCCGACGCGGCCGGCAGCGTGGCCCAGCCGGCCCAGCTATTGGAGGGACGGAATGCCGCCGCTGGGTCGAAGACGTGGACGTGGGCGCTGCCGTCCCCGTCGCCGTACAGCGAGAGCAGGTCGTCCTTGCCGTCCCCGGTGACGTCGGCGGCGACGATCGACGCGCGGCCAAGGTCGTACTCGCCCTCGGCAGTCTCGTAGACGTTCGGCTGGAGCACGAGCCCGGTGGGCGACGCATCGAAGAGGCTGATGCGCACGCGCGAGTTCGGGTACTGGTAGAGCGCGGCAAGCTGGTGTGCGCCGCCGCTCCGGGTGAAGTGACCGGTGGCGAAGCGCATGCGCGACAGGTCGAACTGTCCCGGCCCCGATGCGTAGACGCCCTGCGTACCGCTGAATGTGAACTGCGAACCGTTCGACTCGAAGTAGTGGATCCGCATGTCGAAGTCGTCGTTCTGGTACGCAATGAGGATGGCGTCGCGGTCGTTGGCCGCGAACTTCCCCGCCATCACGTAGCGAGCGCGGCTCGACAGATACTCATCGCCTGACCACCACGGCTCGGGCGGCATGAAGGCGGTGCCCGTGGACCTGAAGACGAAGAGCTTCGAGCGGTGCTCCGCTGCGTCGTACAGGGCGACGAGATCGTCCAATCCGTCGAACGTCACGTCTGCGACGGCGAACTTCGCGCGCGCGAGAAAGAACGAGCGTGGCGCGATGGTGAGCCACGTCGATTCAGAGAACGTCTCGCCATCGGCGTTGGCCTCGCGCACGGTGATCTTCACGCTCGAGTCGCGAAGCGGGTCCTGCAGAAGCGCGATCTGCGACTTGCCGGGCCCACTGAACGCCCCGCTGGCGGCGACGCTGGAACCGAAGACGCCCACCGACCGCACGTCGACCAGCGGCCGGGGTGTCGGACTCGGCGTCGGGCTCGGCGGCGGCGCCGACGCGGCGACGCCGGAGGGTTCGGGACTGGCGGACGGGAACAAACTCGAGCAGGCCGTGAGCAGAGCAACCGACAGTGCGAGCAGCCGTACGGCGACGCGACCATAGGACCGCCCGTGCGGCACGCCAGGGTACGAGCGCATGGGCCATGCCAATCTGTGCCGAGGGCCAGAATTGAACTGGCGACACATGGTTCTTC
>JANNHF010000248.1:0-15216 GCA_031404235.1 Chloroflexota bacterium | reverse complement strand
GGCGAGGTGCTGATGTCGCACAAAGGGGTCGGGAAGGCGAGCCAGACCGGGATCGCCGCGGACCTCATCAAGGAAGAGAAGACCTACTCCGGTAGCGTGGAGCTGACCACCCCGCTGGGGCAGACGCCGGCGTAGAGCGCGCCGTCGCCCGACTGGCTCACGAGCTTGAGCGCGACGTTGAGGCACTTGGTGCGCTCGCGGTCGGTCTGCATGATCACCGCGAGTCCATCGGCGGGGAATGCCGCGCCCGGGTCGCCGCGTCGCACCGACGCGACCAGGGTCACCGGCTTGCCCTCCGACCACGGCTGTCCGTCGGGCGTCTGGACCGAGATGCCGTCGAGGCAGGTCGGGCACTTCGCCGCGGCCGGCGCCGCGAAGGACCCGAGGGTCAGCAGTGAAATGACGAACGCGAGCAGGATCCTGGGCACGGGTCACCTCCGGTTGTTGGGTCTGCTTGCCGTACAACAGCCCCGCCGGAGCGGTTCCCGCCTGTCAGGCCTGCGGCGGTGTCGTGCCGAGGTGCTTCGCGACGAAAGCGATCTGCATCGCGACCTGCTTGATGCGCTCGTCGACGACGAGCGAGCCGTGCCCGGCATCGTACCGGTACTCCTCGAACGGCTTGCCCAGCGCGCGCAGACGATCGCGGTACACGTCGACGCTGCGCGATGGACAGCGCGGATCGTTCTGGCCCACCAGCAGCAGCATCGGAGCGCGCACCCGGTCGATGTAGGTGATCGGATTCGCGACGCGGTACCGCTCGGGGACCTCCGTCGGCGTGCCGCCGAAGAGCGCGGCGTCGTACTTCTTCAGCGGCTCCATCTCGTCCTCGTACGCGGCGAAGTAATCGCCGATCGGCACGATGCCGATGCCGAGCGCCCAGCGGCCAGCCTGCGTCCCCAGGCCGAGCAACGTCAGATACCCGCCCCAGGAGCCGCCTCCGAGCACCGCTCGCGCCGGGTCGGTCAAGCCGGTCGTGACCGCCCAGTCGTGGACCCTGCCGATGTCCTCGAGCTCGGTGAGTCCGGGACGGCCGACGATCGCGTCCCGCCAGGCCTTGCCGTACCCACTCGAGCCGCGGTAGTTCAGGCAGACGACGGCGAAGCCGTGGTCGACCCAGGCCTGCACGGTCGGCGAGAAGCTGTCACGGTCCGCGGCCTCGGGCCCGCCGTGGATCAAGAAGAACGTTGGGTGCGGGTGCGGGCCGAGCGGCTCCGCGATGAACACGTGCACGCCTTCGATATCCGCGTCGCGATAGGCCACGCCCCGCGGTGCGCGCTCGCCCTGAAGCACGATCCCGCCACCGACCGCGTAGACGGCCGCCGGCTCCGAGGAGCGGTCGAGCATGTACCAGACCTCGCCGTCCGGCCGCACGCGCGCGGTCGAGATCGTCCCGGGCTCCGTCGCAAGGCGCTTCAGCTTCGCGCTCGCGAGGTCGTAGTGGTACAGCTCGGTGCGACCGCGGTGGTCGTGGCCGATGAGCAGCGAGCGCGCGTCGGGATACCAGTCGGCGAACGTCTCGCCTTGCAGGTCGAGCCGAATCTCCTTGGACGTTCCGGCCTTCGCGTCGAAGATGAGCGGCCGCTCGAGATCCTCGCGGTCGTGCACCGCGAGATAGCGCGCGTCGCCGGCGACCGGCGACCAGCCGCCCGACGGAGAGATGCCATGACCGGCGCCGTGCGAGAGCTCGGCGACGCACCTGCCGTCCAGGTCGATGATCCGCAGCACCCGGTTGCGGCTGTCGCCGTGCTCGGAGTGAAACAGCGCGACGAGCGACCCATCGCGCGAGAGACCGTCGATGATCGCGCTCTGCTCGTGCGCGTAGATCCGGCGCGGCTTCTCACCCTCGGCGGCCACGTAGACGCTGGAGCCCTCATCCGAACGCGAGCGAGCGATGACCGCGAAGCGGTCCGCGGCCGCGGGGCCGCCGCTGTGGATCGCGATGCGAGCGCTGTACGCCGGAGCGAGCTGCGGCGCGATCGTCTCGCGCTCCCCGCCCTGCCACGGCTCCCGCACCCAGCGGCCCAGCTCGTTGCCCTTCTCGTCGTCGAACCACCAGATCCATTCGCCGCGCGGATCGAGCTTGCTGGGGACGCGGTAGCCGGTGCCCTCGGAGCGGTCGGTCACCTGACGGCGCTCGCCCGTGCGCTGGTCCCAGGCGTAGACCTCGAACTTCCCACGGGCGTTCGAGAGATACAGCAGCCGTTCGGGCCGTTCGCGCGCCCACGTCGGGAACATCACCACCGGCGCGCGGAAACGGCGTTTCCAGGTCGCTTCGGTCATCTGCCTAGCGGCCGTCGCGGTGGACGCTGAACACGTCGCGCACGCCCTCGAGCTTCGCGAGCACCCGTGAGAGCTGCTCGACGCTGGTGACCTGCAGCGTCGCGTTGACCGTCGCGCTCTTGTCGGGATTCGCGAGCGCCGAGAGCGCGACCAGCGCCACCTGGTTCTCGCTGATGACGGCCGCGACGTCGCGGAGGAAGCCGTCGCGGTCCCAGCCCTCGATGCGGATGGCGACGGGATAGGTCCGCGCGGCGGACTTCTCCCATTCCACTTCGACGTGCCGTTCCTTCTCGGAGCTGGCCGTGACGTTCGTGCAATCGGAGCGGTGCACCGTGACGCCGCGGCCGCGCGTGATGTAGCCGAGGATCGGATCGCCGGGCACCGGATTGCAGCAGACCGCGAACCGCACGAGCAGGTCGTCAACGCCCTTCACCGTCACGCCGCCACGCGACGATGTGGGCGGCAGCGGCGGTGCGGACCCGGGCAGCTGCTGTTCGGCATCGTCGACGATGCCCAGTCGCATGACGACCTGCGCGGCGGTGACCTCACCGTATCCCAGCGACGCGAACAGCGTGTCGACGTCGTGCATGTTCAGCGCCTCGGTGACGCGGCGGAGGTCGTCGTCCGACAGATCGCCGAGCGACCGCTGCGCGAGACGCTTGAGCTCGCGGTCGAGCAGCTCCTTGCCGTGCGTGATGTTCTCGTCGCGCTGTGAGCGCTTGAACCATTGGCGGATCTTCTCCCGCGCGCCCGGCGTGCGGACCATGCTGATCCAGTCGCGCGACGGACCGCGCGCGGCTTTGCTCGTGACGATCTCCACGATGTCGCCGGATTGCAGGCGGTGGTCGAGCGGCACGATGCGGCCGTTCACCTTCGCGCCGATGGTGCGGTGGCCGACGTCGGTGTGGATGCGATACGCGAAGTCGATGGGCGTCGCGCCCGCGGTGAGGTCCTTCACCTCGCCCTTCGGCGTGAAGACGAACACCTCGTCCTGGAAGACGTCGACCTTGAGCGACTCCACGAACTCCTGCGCGTCGGTGACGTCGTGTTGCCACTCGAGCAGCTGGCGGACCCACGCGAGCTTCGACTCGTAGTCGCGGTCCCGGTCGGCCTTTCCCCCCTCCTTGTACCGCCAGTGCGCCGCGATGCCGTACTCGGCGAGCGCGTGCATCTCCTGCGTGCGGACCTGGATCTCGAGCGGCTGGCCGGCGGGGCCCATGACCGCGGTGTGCAGCGACTGATAGAGGTTCGCCTTCGGGACCGCGATGTAGTCGTCGAACTGTCCCGGGATCGGCGGCCACAGCGTGTGGACAACGCCGAGGGCGGCGTAGCACGCCGGCACGTCGGCGACGATGACGCGGACGGCGAGCAGGTCGTAGACCTCGTCGAAGCCAACGCCCTTGCGGCGCATCTTCTGCGCGATCGACCAGAGATGCTTCGCGCGGCCGGACAGCTCCGCGCGGATGCCGACCTTCTCGAGCTCGCTCGCGAGCGTCTTCATGGCCTGGTCGATCGAGCGCTCGCGGACCTGCCGACGCGCGGCGAGGTGCTCCGCGACCTCTTTGTACTGCTCTGACTCGAGGTACTTGAACGCCAGGTCCTCGAGCTCCCATTTGATCTGCCAGATCCCGAGACGGTGGGCGAGGGGCGCGTAGATCTCCATCGTCTGGCGCGCGATGCGCTGCTGCTTCTCGGGTGGCAGCGGCCCGAGGGTGCGCATGTTGTGGAGCCGGTCGCACAGCTTGATGATCACGACGCGGAGGTCGTCCGCCATCGCGAGGAACATCTTCCGGATGTTCTCGGCCTGATGCGCGTCGCGCGACTGCCCCTGGAGCCGGCCGAGCTTCGTGACACCGTCGACCAGCCGGCCGATCTCTTCTCCGAACTCGAGACGGATGTCCTCGGAGGTCTTTGCGGTGTCCTCGAGCACGTCGTGGAGCAGCGTGGCGGCGATGGTCGCCGCCTCCATGCCCAGCTCGGCGATGAGCATCCCCACCGCCGCCGGATGCGTGATGTATGGCTCACCCGACACGCGCTTCTGCGCGGCGTGCGCTTCGGCCGCGTACGTGTACGCGCGGCGCACGAGCTCCGCGTCACCGTCCGGGTAGTGACGCAGCATCTCCTTGACGATCCCTTCGACGTCCACGTGGCCGTGGCGCTGCGGTCGCAAGCGCTCGGTGATGCCGACGATCCGTGAGGTGATCGGGTTGGCGCGCTCCGCCATCAGGCCATCACCGTCTCGAGACGCATGCGGTCGGCGGTGCCGACGGGCCCGAAGTCCTGGAGCTCGAGCTCGACGAACCCGCGCAGGCCGACGCCGACGGTGACGACGGCGTCAACGGCGCCGGCATCGGTCATCGCGCCAACGTGCTCGCCGCGACGGAAGGCCATCGCGTCGAAGGTGAAGCGGCCGACCGTGATCTTGCAGCGCAGATGGTCCGAGTCCGCTCCGACCGGTCGGATGCCGAAGACCTTGACGTTCCGGAGGAGCAGGTGCGGACGCGGGTTCCCCGCTCCGCACGGCTCGAGCGCCGTGAGCTCGACCGCGAGGCGTGAGGTGAGCGCCTCGGCCTCGATCTCGGCGTCGACGCGCAGCGACGGGACCGGGCGCACGCCGCCCAGTCGGCGGCGCACCACTTCGTCAAGCCGCTCGGTGAATGCCGCGATCTTCTCGCGCGCGATCGAGAACCCCGCGGCCATGGCGTGTCCGCCGTGCTTGATGAGCAGGTCATCGCACTCGTCCAGCGCCTCGGCGATGTGCACCGCGGAGATGGAACGGCAGGAGCCCTTGCCCTCCTCGCCGTCGATGGCGATGACCACCGCGGGGCGGCCGTGGTCCTCCACCAGGCGCGAGGCCCCGAGGCCAACGATGCCTGCGGGCCACGACGGGTCCGCGACGACGGTCGCCCACGCGTCCGGGCGCTCCAGGGCGCGCTCGCGCGCGCCCTTCACGACCTGGCGCGTGAGCTCCTGGCGCTCGGTGTTCTTCAGCTCGAGATGCTCGGCGAGGATCTTCGCCTCGTCCGCGTCCTCCGTCAGCAACAGGCGCAGCGCCTCCTCCGCGTCCGAGATCCGGCCGGCGGCGTTGAGCCGCGGCCCGAGCACGTAGCCGATGTTCGCAGCGGTGACGTGGCCGAGCCTCAACCCGGCGCGCTCGACGAGCGCGCGCACGCCGGTGAGCGGCGCGCGGTTGAGCGCCTCGAGCCCCGACCGCACGAGCGCGCGATTCGCTGCGCGAAGCGGCACGACGTCGGCCACCGTGGCGAGCGCCACGAGCTGCATCAGCTCGTCGCGCCGCAGCGCGAAGCCGAGCTCGCCGAGCAGCCGGCGCGCGAGCATGAGCGCCACCCCCGCACCCGCGAGCTCCTTGTCGAGTGACGGGTCGCCGGGGCGGCGCGGGTTCACGACCGCGAAGCCGTCGGGGAGCTCGGCCGGCGGGTGGTGGTGATCGGTGATGATCAGATCGACGCCGAGCGACCGCGCCAGCGCGGCCTCGCGCACCGCGGTGACGCCGCAGTCCACCGAGACGATCACGCGCGCACCGTCGGCGGCGAGCTGGCGGAGGGCCTGCTCGTTGAGCCCGTAGCCCTCCTCGTACCGGTTCGGGATGTACGCCGAGACCGCGACGCCCAGCTGCCGGAACGCGCGCACCAGCACCGCGGAGCCGGCGATGCCGTCGACGTCGTAGTCCCCATAGACGACGATGCGCTCGCGAGCCGCGAGCGCACGACGCAGACGCTCCACCGCGCGGTCCAGATCGAGCATCGGCGGCCCGTCCTCGACCGCACGCGCGGCGATGAAATCGGCCATGCCGGCGACCGGGGTGCCGCGCGCCGCGAGGATGCGCGCGACCAGCGGCGGGATCCCATCCGGCGCAGCGAACGTCCCGGCGTTCGGCAGGATCCAGCGGCGCAGCGCGGTAAGGCTCATCTGTCGCACAAGTTTCTCACGAGCCCGTCAGGAGTCCTTCGACTCATTCCGTTCCCTTGGGATGGACTCGGTGAACCGCATGGATCACGACGCGCCGTGACTCCACGACGTACCACACCCTCTGCTGAGATCCGACCTCGTATTGCCAGATGCCGACGTACCTTCCCTTCAATGGACCGCAGCGCTTCGTGCGTTCCCGTGGCCGCGTCGCGAGGTGATCCCAGCATTCGGTCATCGCGTTCTCACGCTCTTGAAGAAGGGTCCGCCAGTTCCTTGCCGCTTTGGCGTTGGCGAACTCAAGAACGTAAGCCGGAGCGTGTTCCGGATCGCCGCCGGGCCGTGGTACGAGGCGAATGGTCAACCGACGCGACGGCGGCTAGCGAGATCGCTTGCGGGCGATCGCGCCCTTGAGATCGTTCCGCAGCTCAGCATCGGCATCCACCTCGGACGTTGCTTTCCAGTCGGAAAGCACATCCTCAAGCGCGGAGAAGTCCCCGCTGTCTGCAGAAGACTCCAGCTGACCGACCAACTCGAACAAGAACGCACGGCGGTGCTCGGGCGACAGCTCGGCGGCGAAGCTCAAGTCCGGCTCAAGTGAGCCGCCCTGTAGCTTGTCGTCGCAGAGGAACAACACGAGTGGAGATAGTCGCCGGACCCAGAAGACGGTCTGCTCGCTCAGCGCCGCACGGTCACGACTCTGCATGACCACAGGGCCACTCGACCCCATGACCGTGATCGGCTTCTCAGCTGCAGCCGTCAGCAACTCACCTGACTTCCGGTTGAGCTCCGTGGCCGTGTAGATCCTGTCAGCGAACAGGGTCGGAGCCATACTTTTGCCTCTCTTTCGCGTGCCGTTTCGCGTGCGTGCAGGCCGCGTTGGTTACGTAACGTAGCACGTTCTGCACCACGTAACGCAATCCCCCAACGGGTTGTTCCGGACACACCGTAAACCACTACCCGTACGGATACCGACCGGTGCGACGACTCTCGCGCCTACCCCCATACGATGAGGTGATCGTGCGCTTCATCGCTCCTATGGCCGGGCTCGTGATCGCGTTGGCAGCCTGCGCGCCGACGACGTCCTCCCCCACAGTGACGGCTGCCACGACAACGGCCGCGCCCAGCCTCTCGGCCACGAGCGCTAGTCCGGTAGGCCTCGCCGAGAGACCGCTCGCGAAGGTCGGTGCGCTCACGCGGCGTTGGTACACGATCCCCGACGGGCTGTTCCGCGAAGACGTGCCGGTGGCGATCATGTTCCCGAACGTCGACGCGTCCCCCGGCCGCCCACGCGCCCGCCTCCGGTCGACAGGGCGCACGGCCGAGCTCGCGGAGAGCGCCGCGGGCGCGCGGCAATGGGTCGGGACGCTCTCGCTCGATGGCGCCGCCGTTGGCGAGCAGACCATCGAGTACCTGGTCCGCCTTCGCGACGGGTCGGACGCGGTGCTCGAGACGCAGACGCTGCTGCTGTCCGCCGCGGAGTACGTGGTGTGGACGCTTGACTTCGAGGGCGACGCCGCGGGCGACGCCGAGATGGCGAACACCGCGGCGATCGCGGACGGACTGGGCGTGCCGATGACGCTGATGTGGAACCCGCGCGTGTGGACGACGTCGCAGGTGAGCGCGTCACGGACGGAGGCGATGCTCGCCTGGACGAAGGCGCGGATGGCCAAGGGCGACGAGAGCGCTCTCCATCTGCACGCCTGGACGGACTATGTCCGCGCGGCAGGCGTCACGCCGCGGACCTCACCGAGCTGGGCGGGGCGCGGTGATGGCTACGACGTCCCGCTCACCGCATTCAGCGAGGCGGAGACGAAACAGCTCATCGACCATGCGCTAAAGCTCATGTCCGATCACGCGCTGCCTCGTCCGACGTCGTTCCGCGCGGGCGGGCTCTTCGCCAACGCCGCGAATCTGCGGGCCGTCGCGGCGCTCGGCTTCACCGCGGACTGCAGCGCATCGCCGGCCGGCCCGTTCGGGCAGCTGCAGCTGCCCTGGACCCTCGGGGCCGACGCGCAGCCGTACTACCCGGCGCGTGATGACGCGAACAAGAGCGGCGATCTCCCGCTCCTCGAAGCGCCGACGAACGCCGGCAACACCTTCGGCCACAGCGTGACCTCTATCGCAGCGATCGTGACGGCCGATCTGCGGCTGATCGCGCCGCTGGGCCAGCCCGCGGCGCAGCGGCGAGCTCTCACGGTGGTGAGCCACCCGGGCACGATCGATGCGACCGAACGCGCGGCGATCGAGACGCTCTTCCGCGCCTTCGCTCCGTACCGCCATGACCGCGACGCCGGACCGCTCCGCTTCGTCACCCTCGCGCAGCTCGCGAAGGCGTATTCCCGCTAGCCCTGCGGCAGCGGCGACGGGGCGGGCTGGCCCGGGATGTCCGACGCGGCGAGGGGAACGACGACGACCTCTGGCGGCAGCTCTTCCTTCTTCATGAGGTCGGACATCTTCGGCAGGGTCACCGGCCTCCGGACGAACTCCTTGGCCATCTCGGGGTTCGACAGGTCGGCTGCCGCGAAGATCTCATCCAGCTCGGGGCCGATGAGCTCGCCGCGCTGGAGCAAGGCTCCGGCGATCGCGTGGACGGCGTACTCCTTCTCGCGGATGAGCCGCTTCGTCTCTTCGAAGAGGCCCTCGAGCAGCTTGTCGGCGAGGGACAGCACCTGGGGCGCCGCGCCCATGGCGTTCGGCGGGAAAGCGAGCAGCGTGGAACCCATGCCCCATGTGCCGACGTACGCGATTGCGCGGTTGGTCGCGTTCCGAAGATCCGAGGACGCGTTCGCGGTCTTGGTCTTGAGGATGATCTCTTCGACCGCACGTGAGCCGAGCGAGACCATGATGTCGTTCTCGATCTCCTCCGCATGCAGCTGATGTCGCTCCAGCTTCGGGGTCGGCATCACGACACCGTACGCGTCGCCCATGCGGATGATCGAGGCCTTCTGGATGCGGTCGTCCTTGTTGAGGTAGTGGGAGGCGATCGCGTGACCTGCCTCGTGATACGCGATGGTGCGCTTGTCGTGCGCCGACATGCTGAGGATCGGTTGCTTGATGCCGAGCAGACGCGCGTCCCGCGCGGTGAGCCAGTCCTTGTAGGTGAGGAACTCGCGGCCGGCGTCATGCGCGACGATCAGCGCCTCGTTGACCACGGTCTTCAGCTCGATCGGCGTCCAGCCGATGGAGTCCGCCACCATGAGCTCGACGGGGATCTCCGGGTCGTGGGCCTTCAGGCGCAGGTAGTGCTCGAGGATATCCTTGCGACCCTCGCCGTCCGGCTCGTAGATCATGAGCTTGCGGTCGAGACGGCCGGCCCGCACGAGCGCGGCGTCGAGCACCTCGGGCCGGTTGGTCGCGCCGATGACGAACACGACGGGCTTCGGTGGCACCGGGCCCCGGACGAGGCCGAGCCAGCGCGCGATCTTGTACTTCATGCGGTCCTCGACGTGCTTCCCCAGCGAGTCCATCTGGTTGAGCATCGTGTTCAGGGCCAGGCCGCGGCCGCCCATCATGCCCATCCCACCCATCATTCCCTGCTGCTGGCCGCCCATCGTCCCGCCGCGCGACATCCCGACGGAGTCGAGCTCGTCGAGGAAGAGGATGCAGCACCCCGGCTGTCCGGGCGCCGCGTACTTCCGCGCAAGGCCGCGCGCCTTGCGGAAGAGTGAGATGACGATGAGGGCGTCGACGCCCATCCACATGCTCGACAGGCTCGAGGCATCCACGTAGATGAACGGCAGGTTCGCCTCCGCCGCCATGACGCCCGCCAGGAACGTCTTGCCGGTGCCGGGCGGGCCCGCGAGGAGCATTCCCTGGGGCATGTCGCCGCCGCGGTCCTGGAACGCCTTCACCCCTTTGAGGATGCGGACCAGGCTCTTCGCGTGATCCAGCAGGTCGGGCTGGCCACGGTAGTTCTCGAAGGAGAGGCCGATCTGCGGGTTGTCCGGCGTGACCGTGTACGTGCGCGGCCGCGACATGAACCACATCAGCGCGCCGAACTGCACGATCATCATGAACGAGTAGAAGAGCAGCAGGACGAGCAGCTGAGGCGCCTGCCCGATCATGTCCAGGATCCCCTGGAAGATGCCGCGGATGCCGTACAGGCCGATCGCGCCACCGACGATGATGAACAGGATCAGCAGGCGTTTCTTGTTGTGGTCCAGCACGTACGCGGTGGTGCCGAGTCTCGTCTGCATGCTCGCCATCTAGTTCACCCCAACGATCTGGTCGCCGGTCACGCTTAGTACGAATCCGCGGACGATATCGATGCCATCGGCGGTACGACCGCCCGCGATGTATGCGGCGAGAACGCGACCATTCTTCTCGACCGCCCCCACGAACTTCGTAGATCGGATCTCGGCCAAAGGTTCGATCGCTGTCTGAAGCCGCTGCAGGACCGCCATGTCCAGCTGATTCGCGAGCGCCTGTGCGTCGTCATTCGCCAGCGCCAACGCGACGTCCGCGGTGACGGCTGGCTCCCCTGCCCGCGGCAGGCTGGCGTAGGGATTCGCCTCGGTACCCCGGTCCGTCACGGCGTAGACGACCACGCCGCTGAGGAGGCCCCCGAGGAAGGTCGCCAGGATGACTGCCGCGCGGGCGCTGTTGAGGTGACCGCTCCCAAGGGCGCCGGCGTTACTCAACGCGCACCACCTTGCCCCCGACGATCGTCAGTGCCAGCGGGAAGAACTGGTATTGGCCGCCGACGGCCTGGAGCTCCAGCGCGTAGATGTGGACGCTGACCCGTCCGGAGGACGAGCCACCGAGATACGTGACGGTCAGGGGCTTCACGTCTCCGGCCTGCTGCGCGGCGTTCTGCTGTTGCAGCGCGCGCGAGACGACGTCGGTGGAAGGCCCGAGCCGTGACAGCTTCTCGGACTCACGCTTCACGAAGGCCATCATGTATTTGTGCGCGTCGTTCGACTCGCCGCCGCCGCCGAGGAGCCCCGAGTCCGCGACCAGTGTCGTGGTGAAGGCAGTGCCCGCATAACCGATGAGGCCACCGATGATCAGCATCGACAGCGCGGTGCGCATCATGGGCGGGAGCAGCTTCAGCCCGAACATCTAGGAAAGTGTAGTCGGGCAGCGTTCACTGCCCGCGTCTGCTTGGCGTGTGCGCGCTCCGCACGCCACGCCGCAGTAGTTGCCCGTCAGGCAGGCGCCGCGGTGGCGCGATGGCGAAGGCGGTCCTCCACCTCCTGCCAAAGGGAGACGATCTGGCTGGCGTTGAAGATCGATGAATAGGTGCCGGATATGACCCCTACCAGCAGCGCGAGGGCGAAGTTTCGCATCGAGAAGCCGCCGAACAGGTAGAGGGCCAACAGCATGAACACGACCGTCAGCCCCGTGACGATCGACCTGGTCATGGTCTGCATGATCGAAAAGTTGATTACCGGATTCAGCGCCTCGCCCGGGTTTAGGCGGAGGTTCTCGCGGATCCGGTCGAACACCACGATCGTGTCGTGAACGGAGAAGCCGATGATCGTCAGCACCGCGGTCACGAAGAGGCTATCGATCTCGACCTCGAAGAAGAAGCCGAGCATCGCGAAGAGGCCCAGCACCAACAGCGCGTCGTGAAGCAGCGCGAGGATCGCGGCGATGCCGTAGCGGAACGCGGACCAGCCGAAATCTCGGAACGCGTATGCGATGAGCAGGACGATGAGGAGCGAGGCGAGCGCGATCGAGCGGATCGCGTTCTGGATGAGCTCGCCGCTGAACGATGGGCTCACGACCTGGGGGTTCACGTCGATCACTCGGGCGCCGTACTTCTCCTTGAGGGCTGCCTCGGTGGCCACCTGCTCGGCCGGGGTCATCTCGAAGGTACGGATCTCGACGCGGCCGCCCTCGGCCACGATGATCTGCGCCTCCTCACGACCGAGGCCCCTCATCACCTCGCGGACCTCGGCAACGGTCGGCGCAGCATCGAATCGGACGTCGATCAGCGTGCCGCCGCGGAACTCGATGCCGGGCCGGAGACCCCCGAGCAGCAGGAAGATGACGCCGGGCACGATCATCAGGCCCGAGATCGCGAAGTAGAGCCACTTGCGCTCGACGAAGCGGATCATCAGCGGCTCAGCGTCGCCGGCACGGCGGTCGGCGTGCCGCGGGTGTCGGTGGGCCGCTCCTCTACGCCGTACAGCCGCCTCTTTCGGAGCGCCGGTATCTCGATCGCCCATTGCAGCAGCATCTGGGTGACGATGACCGCGGTGAAGAACGAGACACCGACGCCGATGGCCAGCGTGAGCGCGAATCCTTTGACCGTGCCGGTGCCGAACCAGAACAGGACGCCGGCGGTCATGATGGTCGCCAGGTTCGAGTAGAAGATCGAGGGGAACGCGCGCCTGCGGCCTTCCTCGACCGCCGCCCGGAGTGATTTGCCGGTGCGCAGCTCTTCCTTCAGCCGTTCGAAAGTAAGGACGTTGGCATCGGCGGCCATGCCGATCGAGAGGAGGAATCCCGCGATACCCGCGAGCGTGAGCGTGACCGGGACGAGCCGGAAGATCGCGTACGTCAGCGCCGCGTAGTAGAGGAGTGCGAGCACCGCGAGGACCCCTGGGAGGCGGTAGTACGCGATCATGAAGAACGCGACGAGCAGGAGGCCGATCACGCCGGCCACGACGCTCTGCTGGACCGAGTCGCGGCCGAGCGTCGGCTCGATCCGCGACGACTGGATGACCTCCAGCGGCACGGGCAGCGAGCCAGACATCAGCTGGATCGCGAGCTCGTTCGCGCTCTTGGTCGTGAAGTTCCCCTCGATGATCCCGCTGCCCGAAGTGAACTCGGTCTGGATCACCGGCGCGGAGACCTCCCTGCCGTCGAGGGTGATCTGCACCGGCTTGTCCTTGTACTCCTTGGAGATCTGCACCCAGCGATCCCCCGCCGCCCCGGCGAACTCGAAGGCGACGACTGGCTCCGTGCCCTGGAACGTCACGTACACGCCGTTCGGGTTGAGATCCGCACCGGTGAGCGGTGGCTCGAGCGATCTGTACTCACCCGGTTTGTCCGGTACGGGGACCTTGACCTCGAGGAACGCCTGGCGCGTGGCGAGGTCGTTGGCCTGCTGGATGTCCGAGACACCGGGCAGCTCCAGCAGGATCTTGTCGGTGTCCAGTCCCTGGAGCACCGGCTCCGAGACGCCGAGCGCGTTGATACGGCGTTCGATCACGCGGATGGCCTGGTTCTGGAGCTCGGACTGATTGGCATTCGACCCCGGCGGCAGCTTCTCGTACTGAAGGCGGAGAATGAGCTGCGTGCCGCCCTGCAGATCGAGGCCGAGGTGCGTCTTGATCTCCTGGTTGACCTGGAAGTCGCCGATCCGGATGCAGACACCCGGGCAGTTGAAGGGGAACGAGAACTGATGCTTCGGGATATCCACGAAGATCGCGAGCACGGCGACGAGTACGACCAGCCAGGAACTCAGACGCATCTGTTTTGAGCTACTCCTCCGGGCGTGGGAACGGGCGTGAAAAGAGCGCCACTCGGGCGCTCGACGTCATGAGTATAGGCGACTGAGGCGCGCATCGGGCCTAGTTCAGGGGCTTTTCGCGCGAAGCCGCGAGCTTCTCGCGCGCCTCACGCATCTCGCGATCGAACGCCGTCTCATTTGGGTCGGCGGGCGTGGTCGCCGGAATGGCGGCCGGGGTGGGCTCCGCGACCGGCGTGGGCGCGCCTGCCTGCCTCTCGAGAAGCTTCTCCGCCTGGAGGAACTTGTCGGCCTGCATGAACTCCTCGCGGAACTCGTCCGACGTGCGGCGCAGATCGCCGACGACGCGACCGACGTCGCGCGCGACGCGCGGGAGCCGCTCCGGTCCGAGGATCAGGAGCGCGACGATGAGGACCAGGAGCAGCTCCTCCGCACCGATGCCGAGCATCAGCGGCGCTCCGCAGCGGCGGCGCGGGCCGAGTTGGCCGCGTCACGCAGCGCTCGGGCGGCGGCGGACGCGGCGGCCTCGAAGTCCGCGCCGGACGACGCGTACGTGACGGAGCGCGACGCCGACGGCAGGACCCCGCCCCCGCGCGCGTCGAGCGCGGCGCGGATCGCGGTCGCGATGTCGCCGCCCTGACTGCCGACGCCGGGCATGAGGAAGAGACGGTCGGGCGCGAGCTCGCGGATGCGACGCGCCTCTTCCGGATAGGTCGCGCCGACGACGAAGCCGCAGGCGTCGGCCGGGAATGACGCGACGCTGCGCTCGACGACGCGCTCGTACAGCGGTCGCCCCTCGACGATCAGGTCCTGCAGGTCCCCCGCCCCCAGATTGCTGGTGCGTGCGAGCACCAGCGCGTAGCGCCCCTCACGGCAGAACGGCTCGATGCTGTCCATGCCCAAGTAGGGCGCGACGGTCGCCGCATCCGCGTGAAATGAATCGAACAGCGCGTCCGCGTAGGCGGCCGAGGTGTTCGGGACGTCGCCGCGCTTCGCGTCGAGGATGACGGGGATGTCGTCGGGGATCGCCTGCAGCGTCAGCCCCAGGACATCGAAGGCCGCGCTTCCATAGCGCTCATAGAACGCGAGGTTCGGCTTGTAGGCGCACGCGTAGTCGGACGTCGCGCGGATCACCCTCCGAAGAAAGCGCAGCGCGGCCTGTGGACCGGAGCCGAGCATCTCGGGGATGAGATCGGGTTCGGGGTCGAGCCCGACACAGATGATGCTGTCCCGCGCTCGCGACGACTCCGCGAGCTTGCTGATGAAGGACACGTCGCGACCTATCATAAGGACGCTTCCAGTATTCAAAGGAGGGACCCATGCGACGCACGTTTCGCGGTCCGCTCGGGTGGGCGCTGGCCGCGGGCCTCGTGATCGCCGCCTGTGGCGGCACCGCACCGACACCGGCCGCCAGTGGTGCGGCCCCCAGCACCGGGCCACGCGTTGGCTCGTTCGACCGTCCCATCGTTCTCGCGTTCACGCCGTCTCAGGAGGCCGCGACCATCGCGACCAACGGCGCGGCCATCAAGGCCGCGCTGGAGCGGGCGACCGGCCTCGCGTGGAAGGTCACCGTCATGAGCAGCTAC
>JANNHF010000247.1:0-6777 GCA_031404235.1 Chloroflexota bacterium | reverse complement strand
TCGACGTCGCCCGCGCGGCGCAGGGCGCGCTGAGCAGGGACCCACGCAGTGAGCCAGAGCGCGAGGCCGGAGACGACGCTCGGCAGAGCGCTCGCGAGGTCGAAGAGCAGCGAGGCCTCGCGGCTCGGTCGTGGCGGCTGGGACGGCACGCCGGGTGGGAACACCGGATCCGGGAATGGGAAGAGCAGGCGCTCCCACACGCCGGCGAGCGTTGTGGCCAGCGAGAACGCGAAGAAGAAGAGACCGACGACCGCGAGCGCGTGGCGAACGATGTGGCCTATCTCCGCGGCGCGTCCCGATAGCGCGCCACTCGCGCGGTCGGCGGCGGCAACGCGGAGATGGACGACCAGCACGCCTGCCGCGGCGATCGCCATCGCTAGAGCGCCCGCGGCGCGCGCCTCCCAGCTCGGCTCGAGGAAGAACCCGCTGTCTCCGGCGAACGGCGCCTGAAGGAGCAGGCGAAGGACACGCTGGCCGTACCCGAATACCAGCAGCGCGGTGACGAGCACGACGATGTGCAGATACGCGCTGCGCAGCGCCGCACCGCGCTCCTGCAGGGAGCGCTTCGCGGCGCCATCCGCGGCGCGGTAGTGCAGGTACCACGCGGGAACGGCGACGAGCAACAGCGCTATCGCCAGGCTGGCCTGCTCGCGGTACTGCTCGCGCGGACGGTTGAACTCCGCGAACACGAAAGGCAGGCCGGTGAATCCGCCACTCGGCGCGCCGAGCGCGATCTCGGCGCCGACGCGCAGGAGATTCGCGACCCCCAGGACGATCATGTGGACCGACACGAGCAGAACGACGTAGAAGTACGCCCGCTGCACCGCCGGGAGCGGCCGCTCCTCCACGCTCACCCCCGCATCATGAGGGTCGCGGCAAGGCCCGAAGCAGCGCGTTCGCCGTCGGCGAGACTTCCGCGCCTGCGCGCGTCATGAGGTGGATCGTGCGCCTCGGTGCTGGATGTCCTTCGACGCGCAGCGCGACGAGGTCGCCGCGCCGCAGCTCTTCGTGGATGGCCATCTGCGGCAGAAGTGCCGCGCCGAGCCCGGCGAGGACGACTCGCTTGCACGCCTCGGTGTTGTTGAGCTCCATCAGGATGCGCGGAGCGGTGCCGGCGGCGGCGAAGTAGTGCGTCGTGATCGCGTGGAGATACGCACTTGGATCGCGCATGACCAACCCCGCGCGCGCGAGATCCTCGATGCCGACGCGGCCGCGAGCCGCGAACGCGTGAGCGCGGCCGACGACAGCCGGCACCTGCTCCTCGAACAGTGGCCGCGACGACAGCTCCGGCAATGCGACGAGCTGGCTGACGAGGGCGATCTCGATCTCGTCGGCGCGAAGGGCCTCCGCGACCGCGTGCGACCGCCCGCTGCGAACGTTGATCTCGACGTCCGGATGCGCGCGCGCGAAACGCGCGAGCGCGAGGGGCGCCAGGTACAGGGCGAGATCGGTCGCGAGTCCGAGCGCAAGCACGCCGCCGCGGCCCTCGCGGGCGGCTTTCGTCTCGGCCACGCCGCGCCGCACCGCCTCGAGCGCGGCCTGAGCGCGGGGCAGGAATCTCCGCCCGGCGGCGGTCAGGCTCACGCCGCGCCGGCCGCGTACGAGCAGCTGCGCGCCGAGCTCCCGCTCGAGACCGCGCAGGCGCGCGGTGAGCGTGGGCTGCGTGAGCTCGAGCGCCGCCGCCGCTCGGGTGATGCTCCCCCGCCGCTGCGCCTCGACGAAAGCCTCGATCTGGCCCAGTTCCATGCTCAAAGCATAGAGCGGCTCTATGGCACTACATCAACGACAAGACTGTTCTATGGCGGCTAGCCGAGCGTACGATGCCAGCGGAGCCGCAGCGAAGGGGAGACCGATCTGACGCACCGCATCACGCTCATCCCAGGCGACGGCACGGGTCCCGAGATCGTTGATGCGACCTGCCGCGCCATCGAAGCGACCGGTGTGTCGATCGAGTGGGACATTCACGACATCGGTCTACCGGCGCTGCAGAAGCTCGGGGATGCGTTCCCCAAGAGCGCGCTCGACTCGATCCGCCGCAACAAGGTCGGCCTCAAGGGTCCACTCACGACGGAGCTCGGCACGGGCATGCGCTCGGTCAACGTCGCGCTGCGCAGGGAATTCGATCTGTACGCCAACCTGCGCCCCGCGAAGACCTATCCGGGCGTGCAGGCACCGATGGGCAACATCGATCTCGTCGTGGTCCGCGAGAACATCGAAGATCTCTACGCCGGGATCGAATTCGACCTCGGCACCCCCGAGCTCGCGCGGGTGCGCGCCGTCATCGAGGAGGCGGCGCATACGAAGATCCGCGAGGACGCGGCGATCGCGATCAAATACATCAGCGTCATGGGCTCCACGCGCATCGTGAAGTTCGCGTTCGACTACGCGGTCGCGAACGGCCGCCGCAAGGTCACCGCGGTGCACAAGGCGAACATCATGAAGTTCGCCGACGGCCTCTTCCTGCGCATCGCGCGCGAAGTCGCGCAGCAGTACCCGAGCATCGAGTTCGAGGACCGCATCGTCGACAACATGTGCATGCAGCTCGTCCAGAAGCCCGACGCCTATGACGTCCTCGTGCTGCCGAACCTCTACGGTGACATCGTGAGCGACCTCGTCGCCGGCCTGGCCGGCGGGCTGGGCGTCGCACCCGGAGCGAACATCGGCGAGAACGGCGTCGCGGTCTTCGAGGCGATCCACGGATCCGCGCCGAAATACGCCGGTCAGAACAGGGTGAACCCGATGGCGCTGATGCTCGCAGGCGTCCTGATGCTCAGGCATATCTCGGAGCGCGACGCGGCCGACAAGCTGGAGCGCGCGATCGCGGCCGTGGTCGCCGAGGGCAAGGATGTCACCTACGACCTGAAGCGAGACCGAGACGATCCGACCGCGGTCGGGACGCGCGTGTTCGCCGACGCGGTCATACGGAGGATGAAGGGCTGATGCCACTCCAGGATCCGAAGAATCCGCGACGTTACCTGCACTCGACCTCGACGAGGTACGAGTTCCAGTTCGGCTACTCGCGCGCCGTTCGCCACGGGCGTGTGGTCCGCGTGGCGGGCACCGCGGGGCTCGGCGAGGACGGGCGCGTCGTGTCTGACGACGTGGTCGACCAGATGCGCCGCGCGATCGAGATCATCAAGGACTCCCTTGAGGACCTCGGCACCCACCTCGGCGACGTCATCATGACGCGCATCTATGTCCGCGACGTGCACGACATCGACCGCGTCGCGGTCGTCCACGGAGAGGTCTTCCGCGACATCCGCCCAGCGACGACCATCGTGAAGGTCGATTTCATCGACCCGCACATCCTGGTTGAGATCGAGGCGGAGGCCGTGTACGGCGGCATCGACGAGTTCATGGACGGAAAGGTGAACCCAAAGAGATGAAACAGTTCAAGGTCGTCGTCACTGGCGCCACCGGCCAGGTCGCATACGCGCTCCTGCCGCGCATCGCGGCTGGTGAGATGTTCGGTCCGGATACGGACGTCGACGTCCGACTCTCGGACATCCCCCAGATGATCGACAAGGCCAAGGGCGTCGTCATGGAGCTCGAGGACGGTGCCTATCCGCTGCTCGCCCGAGTGAGCGCGAGCGCCGACCGCGCCGAAACGCATCGCGACGCCGACTGGGTCCTGCTGGTCGGAAGCGTTCCGCGCGGTCCGGGAATGGAGCGCGGCGACCTCATTCGGAAGAACGGGCCGATCTTCGTCGAGGAAGGCAAGGCCATCGCGCAGCACGCCGCGCAGGGCGTTCGTGTCGTCGTGGTCGGGAATCCCTGCAACACGAACTGCCTCATCGCTCGCGCCAACGCGAAGAGCGTCCCCGACGACCGCTGGAGCGCGATGACCCGGCTCGACCAGAACCGCGCGCGCTCGCTCCTCGCGAACAAGGCCGGCGCGCGGGTGAAAGATGTGAAGAAGCTCGCGATCTGGGGAAACCACAGCGCGACGCTCTACCCCGATTTCACGAACGCGACCGTGAACGGGAAGAACGCCGCGGAAGCCGTCGACCGCGCCTGGCTGGAGAAGGACTTCATCACGGCCGTGCAGCAGCGCGGCGCCGCGGTCATCGCCGCTCGTGGCGCGTCGAGCGCGTTCTCGGCGGCGCAAGCGCTCGTGGATCACGTGCGCAGCCTCCTCACCCCCACGCCGGCCGGCGATTGCTTCAGCGCGGCGGTGGTCTCCGACGGCAGCTACGGCGTGCCGAAAGGCCTGGTGTCGTCGTTCCCGCTGCGGTCGAACGGAGACGGCGGATACGAGATCGTGCGCGACGTGAAGCTCGACGCATTCGCGTCGGTGAAGCTCGCCGCGACGATCGCGGAGCTCGTGAAAGAGCGCGACCTCGTAAGGGACCTCCTGACCTGACCGAGTTCAAGAGCGCCGCCCTGCCGGAGACACAGCTGCGCTACTTCCCGGTGTCGCAGGTGGGCGACGTGTCGCACCTGCCGGTAACGGCGAAGATCCTGCTCGAGGGCGTGCTTCGGGCGTTCGCGAACGGCGACGCGGCCCAGCGCGACGCGATCGCGCTCGCGAAGTACCCCGCCCCTCCGCCCGCGGACGCGACGGTCCCGTTCCGCCCGTCGCGCATCCTGCTGCAGGACTACACCGGCGTCCCAGCTGCCGTGGATCTCGCCGCGATGCGCGCCGCGATGCAGCGCGCCGGCAAAGATCCCGCGCGCATCGAGCCCCTCATCCCGGTGGACCTGATCATCGACCACTCGGTCCAGGCCGATTTCTTCGGCGCAAAGGACGTCTACGAGCGCAACCTCGAGCGCGAATACGAGCGCAATCGCGAGCGCTACTCGCTCCTTCGCTGGGCGGGCCAGGCCTTCAAGACCTTCCGCGTCGTCCCGCCCGGCGCGGGCATCTGCCACCAGGTGAACCTCGAGCGGCTCGCGGAGGTGGTCGTCGTGCGCGACGGCGTCGCGATGCCCGACACGCTCTTCGGCGCCGACTCGCACACCACGATGATCAACGGCCTCGGCGTCCTTGGCTGGGGCGTGGGGGGCATCGAGGCCGAGGCCGCGATGCTCGGTCAGCCGACGTATCTCCCGTGGCCCGTCGTCGTCGGCGTCCAGCTGAAGGGCCAGCTGCCGGTCGGCACCACCGCGACCGACCTCGTGCTCACGCTCACCGAGCTCTTCCGTCGCAAGGGCGTCGTCAACAAGTTCATCGAGTTCTCGGGCGACGGCCTGTCGTCGCTCGCCGTCGCTGAGCGCGCGACCGTCTCGAACATGTGCCCCGAGTACGGGGCGACGAGCGCGCTCTTCCCGGTGGATCGGCAGACGCTCCGCTATCTCGAGCAGACCGGACGACCGCGCGAGCTCACGGATCTCGTCGAGCGCTACACGAAGGCGCAGGGCATGTTCCGCTCGGACGGCACTCCCGCGCCGAGGTTCGACGAGCTTATCGAGGTCGACCTCGGCTCAGTGCGACCCTCGGTCGCTGGGCCGAAGCGGCCACAGGACCGCGTCGATCTACCGATGATCTGGGACTCCTTCACCGGGCCGAATCCCACGAAGGGCATCACCGTGCCCGGACACACCGAAGGGCCGAAGCCGATCAACGACGCGGCCCCGACGATGGTCCGGCCGGCGACCGCCGCGACAGCGGCGGTCGCCGAAAAGCCGCGCGATCTCCAGGTGAGCGACGGCTCGGTCGTCATCGCCGCGATCACGAGCTGCACGAACACGTCGAACCCGTCGGTCATGATCGCCGCGGGCCTTCTCGCGAAGAAAGCCATCGAGCGCGGACTCGCGGTGAAGCCGCATGTAAAGACGACGTTCGCCCCGGGATCGCGCGTGGTGACGCGCTATCTCGAGGCCGCCGGGCTCACGCCGTATCTCGAGCAACTGGGTTTCTACCTTGTCGGTTTCGGATGCACCGTTTGCATTGGGAACACGGGTCCGCTCGCGACGCCTGAGATCGAGCAGGAGGTCAAGGACCACGACCTCAACGTGGTCGCCGTCCTCTCGGGTAACCGCAACTTCGAGGGCCGCATCCACCCGCTGGTGAAGTCGAGCTACCTGGCTTCGCCGCCGCTCGTCGTCGCGTTCGCGCTCGCCGGCACCGTACACATCGACCTCCAGGACCAGCCCATTGGCAACAGCAAGGACGGAAAGCCGGTCTTCCTGAAAGACCTGTGGCCGACGACAGAGGAAGTCAACGAGGTCATGGGCAAGGCGATCACGCAGGAGATGTACTCGACCGAGTACGCAAAGATCTTCGACGGCGACCGCTTCTGGAAGACGATGCCCTCCCCCACCGGCCTGTCATACGCGTGGGACCCGAGCTCGACCTACGTGCAGGAGCCACCGTTCTTCCAGAACTTCTCGGCGACGCCACCGGCGAGGATCGCGGACATCGTCGGCGCGCGAGTGCTCGTGTCGGTCGGCGACTCGGTGACGACCGACCACATCTCGCCGGCCGGAGCGATCCCCGCCGCGAGCCCGGCCGGGCAGTACCTCGTCTTAGAGGGCGTGAAGCCGGTGGACTTCAACCAGTACGGGACGCGGCGCGGAAATCACGAGGTGCTGATCCGCGGGACGTTCGCGAATATCCGCCTCCGCAACAAGCTCGCTGACAAGGAAGGCTGGTGGACCCGTCACTTCCCCACCGGGGAGGAGATGTCGATCTACGACGCCTCGATGCGCTACGAGCGCGAGGGCGTTCCGCTCGTCGTCTTCGCGGGCAAGGAGTACGGCTCGGGAAGCTCGCGCGACTGGGCCGCGAAGGGGCCAAACCTAATGGGCGTGCGCGCCGCGATCGCGGAGTCGTTC
>JANNHF010000246.1:0-7387 GCA_031404235.1 Chloroflexota bacterium | reverse complement strand
CCCGATCTGCTCGTAGAACTCCGGGCCGTGACGCTGGGCTGTGGTCGCGCCGCCTCGGCGTCCAGCTTCCGCGACGGTCATGGCACCCTTGGTGCGCGTCATCCGATGTCTCCCTTCGATGCCATCCGGGGGCACTTTGTCTCCCCGCTAGGTAGCGAAGAAGGCTGCAAGTCCAATGCCATCGCTCGGCAGCCTGCACGGCGGACGACTCGTCAGGCGCTCTGCAACACCCCGGCGGTGTGGACGCCAAGCGGACGCCGGCTACGGGATCTGCATCACGACCGTGCAGAGGTCGGTACAGCCGAGGGCGGACTTCACGCGCGGTGACAGGTCGAACTCGCGGCCGGCGATGTACGGCCCGCGATCGACCACCGGAACGGTCACCGTATTCGCACCGTGCGTGAGGATGACGATCGTTCCGCAGGGCAGCGACTTATGCGCGACGCCCCACGTGTCCGGCAGGAACTGGATCGGCAGCCCCTGCGCTTTCAGCCACGGCCAGCAGGGCAGCCGGTTCTCGTAGAACCCGGGCCCATACCAGGAAACCGTCACGACGCTGCCGCTCGCGGCGGCCGGCACAGCGGTGATCGGGATCGGGACGGCCGCGAGTCGGGCCGGCGCCGGCCGCGCGCTCGGCTGCAGTACTACCTCGAGCAGCGGTTCGGACGGGATCGGCCGCGCTATCGGATCTGGTAGCGGTGGCAGCTCGTTCACGGCCACCGACTCCACGACGGCCGCTGGCCGGAGATCGGTGGTCGCCGCGACGACGACCTGCGCGCTCGGACGGTCGACCATCGACGACACCAACATCGGGAGGAGCAGTGATAGACCGAACACCGCCGCGCCGGTGCGCGCGATGAACGGAGCGCGCACGCGCAGCCGTGACGCAAACGGCTGCGCGCACCCCTCGCAAATCTGGAGTCTCATCTGCCGCCCCACCGCCCGCGCCCCTATGCACGACCGATTCCAGCCTGTGTCGGGACTGTGGACACATCGTTACGCTGGCGACATGTCGTGCGGGGCGAGCGCTCGCTCGCTTGCCACGGTCTCTCGCGATGCGCAGGGATTCAGACCGGTAATGCGATGACGACGAAGCGCGGATCGCCTGGATCTGGCCCGGTCGACGTCTGGAGCGTGAGGCGCTCAGTGGTGGTCTGCTGAGCCCACGAGACGTCGCTCGGATCCACCCGTGGGTGGACCTCGCTCACGACATACCGGAGCTCGCGCGCATCAGGAGTGACGATCACGACGAGATCGCCCACGCGCGCGCTCCACAGACTGAGGAACATCCCGCGGCGCGCGTGCGCGTAGATGTAGGCGTTGCTGCGGTCGCCCGGTAGCGCTGTGCCGGGGAGATGGAACGCGAAGTCATTGGGAGTCTCCTGCCGCACGGTGTCACGCGCGACGTCGCCCTCCACGATCGGCAGGTCGATCGCGAGCCGCGCCATCTTGATGCGATACCCGGGCGGGATCGGCGGCGTCGGTGTCGCGGTCGGGCGCTGCGACGGGCTCGCCGTGGGGCTTGGCGCCGGTGCAGTGGTCACCGCGGCGACCGCGGCGGGCACGATCGGCGCGGGGCCCGGGGGCCTCGCACCCACGAGGAGCACCAGACCGAGGCAGAGCGCAAGAACACTGACGGCAGGCGCGAAGCGGTTCACGGGCATACTCCCAAGCACACCTGATGCCCGCCGAACGATCGACCTACCAATCGCGCCGCGAGCAGGCCAGCGAGGCGCTCCGCGCCCGCGGCCTCGCCGCGCTGCTTCTCTCGCCCGGCTCGGATCTCGCGTACCTCGCCGGGTACCGCGTCTTCGCCAGCGAGCGCCTCACCTGCCTGGTGGTGAGCGCGGACGGCGCGTCAACCCTCGTGGTCCCCCAGCTCGAGTCACCACGGGCGAAGGCCGCCGCGCCCGACCTGGCGCAGGCGACATGGGGCGAGACGGAGGATCCGTACGCGCTCGTCGCGCGCCTCGTCACCGCAAAGGGCGACGTCGCGGTCGCGGACCAGATGTGGTCACTGTTCGTACTGCGCCTCCAGGCCGCGCTTCCCGGTCGCGGCTTCCAGCTTGCGTCGCTGATCACGCGCGGACTGCGCATGCGCAAAGATACGTACGAGCAGGGCGCGCTGCGCGCGGTGTCCGCAGCCGCGGATCGCGCGTTCCCGCGCGTCCTCGAGCGCGAATTCGCCGGCCGCACCGAGCGGGAGATCGGTGCCGAGCTGGCTTCGCTGCTCCGCGAGGAAGGGCACGACGAGGTCAGCTTCACCATCGTCGCCTCAGGACCGAACGGCGCATCGCCGCACCACGAGACCGGCGAGCGCCGCATCGCGCGCGGCGACACGGTCGTGCTCGACTTCGGCGGCACCCGGGAGTGGTACTGCTCCGACATCACGCGCACCGTCCATGTCGGCACGGAGGTGGACGACGAGGTGCGCCGGGTCCATGACATCGTGCGGCGATCACAGGAGGCAGGCTATGCGGCCGCGTGCACCGGCGCGACCGCGGCATCGGTCGACGCCGCGTCGCGTCGCGTGATCGAGGACGCGGGCTACGGGGCGCGCTTCATCCACCGCACCGGGCATGGCATCGGCCTCGACGGGCACGAGCATCCCTATCTCGTCAGCGGCAACGCCGAGCGGCTCGAACCGGGGATGGCGTTCTCGATCGAGCCGGGCATCTACATCCCGGATCGATTCGGGGTGCGCATCGAAGACATCGCGATCCTCGGAAGCGACGGCCGCGCCGAACCGCTGAACCGAGCGGATCACGCGCTCGCGATCGTCCGCTAGCCCCCTGCGCTTCTGGCTCGCGGTGGTCGCGGCGGCGATCGCCGACCTCGCCGCGTTCCTCGCCGTGCCGGGCTGGATCGGGGTCGCGGCCATCGGAGCGATCGGCTACCTCCTGTTCTCCGCGTTCGGCGCCGGATGGTTCGCGGTCCGCAGATCGGCGCTCGCGGGGTTCCTCTCGGTGATCGTCGGCGCGCTCCTCTACGGCTTGTATTCGCTGTTGGGTCAGGGAGCCGGAGTCGGCGCGAGCGTCATGGACCTGGTGGGCTGGGAGATGCGCCTGATCCTCGCGGTGCTGCCGTATGCGCTGGGTGGCGCGTTCGCCGGAGCGGCCGGCGGCTGGCTGCGCCGTCGTGCGACGCGGCGCGGCTGATGCGGACGCGGCTCGTCGCGGCGGTCACCGCCACGTCGATCGGGCTCGCTTTCTGGTGGGGACTGACCGAGCCGCTGCCAGTGCCGCCGGTGATCCTCTTCGGCGTGCCCGCAGCGATCCTGTTCTGCGCCGGTGTCATGGCGGGGCGCCTCGGCGCGATCGCCTCGCCGGTAGCGCTGCTCTTCTCGCTGTTCATCGGCAGCATCATCGCGACGCAGCTGCATCAAGCGTTTCGTCCAAATACCCCGCCGGTGTCGTCCTTCGGCGAGCTCATGGTCCTCGGCCTTCCGCAGCTGCTCGTGCCGCTCGCCGCGTCGGTCGTGCTCGGCGCGCTGGGCGGTCTGCTGGGCGAGCGCCTCTTACCGCGAGCGTCGATCGGTACGCCTTAGCGGACCGCTAGGGCAGAAGTGGTCGAGCCGCCTGCAGCGCCCACTCATACAGGGAGTTCGGCAGCACCCCAAGCACGATCGTGGCGAGTGCCGAGATCCCGAGCGCCGTCGAGAGCAGCCGGGTGTTCACGACGATCGGCGCACCGGTCTCCCCGTCGTGCATGTACATATGGACGACGACGCGGAGGTAATAGAAGGCCGCGAGCACGGCGTTGAGCGCGATGAGGACGGCAAGCCACGCGTAGCCCGCGTCGAGCACCGGCAGGATCACGAAGACCTTCGCGACGAAGCCGACCGTCGGTGGGATGCCGGTCAGCGAGATGAGGAATACGAAGAAGGCGAACGCGCCGAGCGGGTGGCGTCGCCCGAATCCATTGAGCTCGTCGAGCGTGGCGCCACGCGAGCCCTCGACGTCGAAGTACAGCAGGCACGCGAACGCGCCGAGGTTCATGACGCCGTACGCGAACACATAGAAGAGAACGGAGGCCGGCGCCGACGTGCCCGCGCCGGACGCCGCCACCGCGGCGAGGATGTAGCCGGTATGCGCGATGCTCGAGTACGCGAGCATCCGCTTGGTATTCGTTTGCACCAGCGCGACGATGTTCCCACCGGTCATCGTCACCGCGGCAAGCACGGCGAACACAGTGGTCCAGTCGATCGCCAGCGGCGCGAGCGCGATCACCAGCACCCGCAGGATCGCCGCGAAAGCGGCGGCCTTCGGGCCAACGGACATGAACGCCGTTGCCGGCGTCGGCGCGCCGTCATAGGCGTCCGGCGTCCACTGATGGAAGGGCACCACCGCGGCCTTGAACGCGAGGCCGACCGTGACGAGGGCGAGGGCCACGATGGTGGGTCCGTTCGCCAGGCCGATCCGCTGCAGCTCGGTCGCGATGTCGATGTAGCGCGTCGATCCCGTCACGCCGTAGAGCCACGCGAAGCCGTACACGAGCAGCGCCGAGCTGAACGCGCCGAGGAGGAAGTACTTGAGCGCCGCCTCGTTCGCGAAGCGATCCCGGCGCTGCATGCCGGCGAGCACGTAGATCGGGATCGTCATGAGCTCCAGACCGACGAACAGCGTGATGAGGTCGGTCGACAGGGCGATCGTCATTGCCCCGATCGTTGAGAAGCAGATCGTCGCGTAGTACTCGGCCGCCGGGATGCCGCGGCGCTCGAGGTAGGACGGAGCGACGAGCGTCGCGAAGACCGCGAGGAGGATGAACAGCGCGCGGAAGAACGCCGTGAACGTGTCGACCTGGACATAGCCGCCGAAGTACTGGCCCGAGACCGGGGCCAGGGGCCCGCCGAGGAACGCGAGTGCGAGACCGACGACCGTCACGGCGGGGAGGACCATGCGCGCCTGCGCCCGCGAGATCAGGCCATCCACGACCAGGACCGCGCAGGCCGTGATCGTCACCACGACCTCGGGCAGGATCGGCGCGATCGTGTCGAAGAAGAGCGTCACTTGATCGTGACCTGGAAGCCCGGATCGGTGGCGAGCCGCAGCACCTGCTCCAGCGATGGCTCGATGATCGCGATCGCCACCTGCGGGAAGAGGCCGAGCAGGACGGTCAGCACGATCAGCGGCACGGCACAGATCACTTCGAGCGGTGTGAGGTCAGGAAGAGCGCGATAGGCCTCACGCACCGGTCCGTACATCACGCGCTGGAACATCCAGAGCATGTACACGGCGGCGAGGATCACGCCGATCGCCGCGACCGGACCCCAGAAGAGACCGCCGAGCGGCACGCCGCTGAACTTGAACGTCCCGAGGAGCACGAGGAACTCTCCCACGAAGCCGCTAAGCCCGGGCAGGCCCAACGACGCGAGCACGAAGATCGCGAAGAAGGTCGTGTACAGCGGCCAGCGGTTGGCCAGACCACCGAGGTCGGCAATGAGACGACGGTGCGTGCGCTCGTACTGGATGCCCACGAAGAGGAAGAGCCCGCCAGTGATGAATCCGTGATTCAGCATCTGCAGCACGGCACCGACCGCGCCCTGCGCGTTCAGCACGAAGATACCCAGCGTCACGAAGCCCATGTGCGCGACCGATGAGTAGGCGACGAGCTTCTTGAGATCCTTCTGCACCGTCGAGACGGCGGCGCCGTACAGGATCGCGACGACCGACAGGACGATGATCACCGGCAGCCAGAGCTGCGTTCCCACCGGGAAGAGCGGCAGGGCGAAGCGCAGGAAGCCGTAGCCGCCCGCCTTCAGAAGGACTCCCGCGAGGATGATCGAGCCGGCGGTCGGCGCCTCGACGTGGGCGTCGGGCAGCCAGGTGTGGAACGGGACCATCGGAAGCTTGATCGCGAACGCCAGTCCGAACGCAAGGAACGCCCAGAACTGGAACTCCGCCGAGAACCGGCCGCGCGATGCGATCAGCTCCGGGAGTGACAGCGTGCGCGAGCCCTCGTCGCCCGACGCGAGCCAGACGGCGACGATGGCCACCAGCATGACGAGCGAGCCGGCCAGAGTGAAGATCACGAACTTGAGGGTCGAGTAGATGCGCCGCGGACCGCCCCAGATGCCGATGATCAGATACATCGGCACGAGCATCAGCTCGAACATCACGTAGAAGAGGAAGAGGTCAAGAGACACGAACACGCCGACCATGCCGATCTCGAGCACCAGGAACGCCGCCATGAACGACGCGATCCGGTCCTTGATCGCACCGCCGGACGAATACAGCACCGAGATGAAGGTGAGCAGGGTCGTCATCGGAACGAGCAGCACCGAGATGCCGTCGACGCCCACGAGATAACGGATGCCGAGGCTGGGCAACCACTCCGCCTGCTCGACGAGCTGGAAGCCAGCCTCGCCGACGCGGAACTGCGCGAGCATGACGAGCGAGAGCACGAGCTCGACGAGCGTCGTGACGACGGCGACCTGCTTCACCGAGTGCGGATCGTTCCGGAAGACGTAGAGCGGCAACAGCCCGACCGCGGGTATGGCGAGGAGCAGCGTGAGGATGTGGTCGATCGTCATCGCGTGAAGATCCCGGCCGCGTAGCCGCCATACGCCACGAGGATCACGAGGAGACCGGCGACGATCGTGAGTGCGTAGTTGCCGACGATGCCCGTCTGCGCGCGCCGCAGCCCGCCGCCGCCAACGGCCGCGAGCCAGCCGAGCCGGTTGGCGACGCCGTCGATGATATGGACGTCGAACGCCCACATCGCGCCGAACGCGGCGCGGAGCGCCTCAACGATCCGCCTGTCGTACAGCTCATCGACGAAGTACTTGTTCGCGAGAAGCCGGTACAGCGGACCGGCGGCGCGCGAGACGGCGGCAGGGTCAGGCCGGTGACGCACGTACATCGAGTAGCCCGCCGCGATCCCGAGCACGCCGGCGGCGACCGAAACCGCGGCCAGCGCGACCAGCGTCGCGATCTCCGGCACGTGAGCGGCGGCACGGGCGCCCTCGAAGACGGGGTGGAGGAATGTGTCGATGAACCCCTGTTCGGGCGGGAAGCCGACGACGATGCCGAGCGCCACCGTGCCGACCGCGAGCGCGACGAGCGGCAGCGTCATGACCGCGGGCGACTCGTGCGCGTGGTCGTACAGGTGATGGTCGCGCGGCTCACCGTAAAAGGTCATCCACATCGCGCGCGTGACGTAGAACGCGGTCAGCACGGCGGTGACGATCCCAACGGCCCACAGGACCAGATGCCCGTCGACGAACGCCGTCGCGAGGATGGCGTCTTTCGACCAAAAGCCGGCGAGTGGCGGCAGCGCGGCGAGCGCGCCGCCGGCCAGGAGCATCGTCCAGAAGGTCACCGGCATCTTGCGCCGCAGGCCGCCCATCTTCCGCATGTCCTGCTCGCCTCCCAGGCCGTGGATCACG
>JANNHF010000245.1:0-9589 GCA_031404235.1 Chloroflexota bacterium | reverse complement strand
GAGATGGTGATGCCCGGGGACAACGTCACCCTCGACATCACCCTGATCACCCCGATCGCGCTCGAAGAGGGGCTGCGCTTCGCCATCCGTGAGGGTGGCCGCACCGTCGGTGCGGGCGTGGTGACGAAGGTGATCGCGTAGGTATGGCAACAAAGCAGCGCATCCGGATCCGGCTCAAGGCCTACGACCACAAGCTCATCGACCAGTCCGCGGCGCAGATCGTCGAGACGGCGCAGCGGACGGGATCCACGGTCACGGGTCCGGTGCCGCTGCCCACACGCATCGAGAAGTTCACGGTCATCCGCAGCCCGTTCATCTACAAGGACTCGCGTGAGCAGTTCGAGATCCGGACGCACAAGCGCCTCATCGACATCAACGACCCATCGCAGAAGACCGTCGACGCCCTCATGAAGCTGAACCTTCCGGCCGGCGTCGACATCGAGATCAAGCTCTAAAGGACCGAAGAGAGTGACCGACGAGACCACCCAGCCCACGACGACAGAGAAGAGCGAAGCGGCCGCAGCGCCGGCGATGACGAAGGCCGTCATCATCGGCCGCAAGGTCGGCATGCTCCAGCACTTCCGACCCGACGGGTCGGTGGTCGGCGCGACGGTCATCGCGACCGAGTCGAACCTGGTCACCAGGGTCGCCACCAAGGAGCGTGACGGCTACACCGCCGTGCAGATCGGCTTCGGCGTCGTGGCCGAGAAGAAGATGTCGAAGGGCGAGCGCGGGCACCTGGGGGATCTGCCGCCGCTGAAGCACCTCCGCGAGGTGCGCGTCGACGATGTCACTGGCTTCGCCACCGGGCAGGTCATCCGCGTCGAGAGCTTCACGGTCGGCGACAAGGTGAACGTCACCGGCATCTCCAAGGGCAAGGGCTTCCAGGGTCCGGTGCACTTGCACCACTTCACCCGTGGACCCAAGTCGCACGGCTCCGACCACCTCCGCCGCCAGGGCTCCGTGGGCGCGGGCACGACGCCGGGTCGCGTGCTCAAGGGACTGCGCATGGCCGCGCATCAGGGCGTCGACCGTGTGACGGTGAAGAACCTCGTGGTACTGCGCGCCGACGGCGAGCGTTCGCTGCTCATCCTGTCTGGCGCCGTCCCCGGCCCGCGCAACGGTGTCGTGATGGTGAAGAAGGCCTGATGGCGAAGACGGAAGAGACAGGCAAGAAGGGCGCCCCGGCTTCAAAGTCGGGCGCACCAGCGCCAGCGGCGAAGAAGCCGACGGCGGCGACGGCCGGCGCCAAGCGCACCGGTGCAGCGCCGAAGGGCACGGCCGCGAAGGCGCCTGCGGCGAAGACGGTCCCGGCGAAGAAGGCGACGGCCGCGAAGGCGGCCACGCCCGCCAAGCGTGTCGTTGCGCGGCCGGTCACGCGTGTCGCGCGCCGCGCGGAGCCCGCGCGTCCGCGTGCGGAGGCCCGCGAGCAGCAGCCCAAGCGCGAGAAGGTCGCGGCGCGTCCGCTCCCGACCGCGCCCGAGGGAGAGGCGCCGCTCATCGCGGCGGATGGTTCGTCGTCCGGCTCGATCGCGCTCCCAGCCGCATTCCTGAAGGGCGCCTCGCGCGCAGCAACGCTCTTCCAGGCATTCATCGCCGGCCGTGCCAACGCACGTCAAGCGACGGCCGCGACCAAGAACCGCGCGCGCGTGGCGGGCGGCGGCAAGAAGCCGTGGAGCCAGAAGGGCACCGGCCGGGCGCGTCAGGGAAGCATCCGTTCGCCGCTGTGGCGTCACGGTGGCGTCGTCTTCGGCCCCAACGGACGTCAGTACGCGCAGCGCATGCCCGAGAAGATGCGCCGCGCCGCGTTCGGCGAGGCCGTGAGCGAGCGTGCCGCGGCGGGTCGCGTCTTCGTGCTCGAGGAGCTTCGCTTCGATGGCGAGCGCCCGCGCACGCGTGAGGTCGTCGCCTGGCTGGGCCGCATCGGCGACACCGGCCGCACGATGGTGGTCTCGCCGGAGTTCGACGAGCGCATCGGCCGCGCGATGGCCAACCTGCCCGACGTCGAGCTGCGCACACCCGGGTCACTTCGGCTCTCGGACGTGATGGAGTCCGACACGCTTCTCGTCACGCGCCCGGCGCTCGACGCGCTCGCGGCACGCGCGGGTGAGCGCGCGGGGGTGCCGGCATGAGAGGAACGCTCGTGCTCCTCCGCCCCGTCATCACCGAGCGCTCGATGACCGAGACAGGCGCCGGCCGCTACACGTTCGAGGTCATCCGTGACGCGACGAAGACGGAGATCGCGGCCGCCGTGGCCGAGGCGTTCAAAGTCGACGTCGTCGACGTGAACACGATGACCGTGCGTGGCAAGGAGCGGCGCATCGGTCGCCGCATCGGCCGGCGTCCGGACTGGAAGAAGGCGATCGTGACGATCGCCGAGGGTCAGAAGATCGAGCGCTACTTCGTGGAAGGGGTCTAAGCGGATGCCGCTGAAGCAGTACAAAGCGTTCACTCCGGTCCGCCGCTTCCGGCAGTCGGCGTCGTATGCGGAGATCACGAAGGACAAGCCGGAGAAGAGCCTGACCGAGCGCAAGCTGCGGCAGGCCGGCCGCAACAATCAGGGCCGCGTGACCACGCGCCACCGCGGCGGCGGCGAGAAGCGGCGCTACCGGATCGTGGATTTCAAGCGCACCAAGGACGGGATCCCCGCGCGCGTGCTCGCGATCGAATACGACCCGAACCGCTCTGCGCGCCTCGCCCTCCTCGTATACCGCGACGGCGAGAAGCGCTACATCCTCGCGCCGAACGAGCTCAAGGTCGGCGACACGGTGCTCTCCGGCCCCGAGGCCGAGGCCCGCGTGGGGAACTGCCTGCCGCTCGAGAACATCCCGACCGGCACGACGATCCACGGCGTGGAGCTTCAGCCGGGCCGTGGCGCGCAGCTCGTGCGCGCGGCGGGGGGCATGGCGCAGCTTGTCGCGAAGGAAGGCCAATACGCGCAGATCCGCCTTCCGTCCGGCGGCATCCGCGTCGTCCAGGTGCGGTGCCGCGCCACGGTCGGGCAGCTCGGCAATGTCGAGCATGAGAACCAGAAGATCGGCGGCGCCGGGCACAGGCGCCGCATGGGCTGGCGGCCCGCGGTCCGCGGCGTCGTGATGTCGCCGCGCGACCACCCGCATGGCGGCGGCGAGGCGAAGTCGCCGGTGGGCGGCCAGGCGCAGACGCCGTGGGGCAAGCCCGCCATGGGCCTGAAGACCCGTCGCAACCCCAAGACGGATCGCTTCGTGACCGAGCGTCCGAAGAAGAGGAAGAGCAAGTGACCCGTTCCATCCGCAAGGGCCCCTTCGTGCACGAGTCGCTCAAGAAGAAGATCGAGCAGCTCAACGCGCGCAACGAGAAGAAGGTCGTGAAGACCTGGTCGCGCGCTTCGCTGGTGCTTCCGACGATGGTCGGCCACACGATCGCCGTGCATGACGGTCGGCGTCACGTGCCGGTCTTCATCACGGAGAACATGGTCGGGCACCGCCTGGGCGAGTTCGCGCCGACTCGGACCTTCCGCGCTCACGGCCGCGGCGCGGCCGCCGAGACCGCGGCCACGGTGAAGCCGGGGGCATGACGATGGAAGTGCGCGCGTCCGCGAAGTTCCAGCGCTACTCGCCACGGAAGGCGAGGCTCGTGACCGACCTCATCACCGGAAAGTCGGCTGCGGAGGCGATCGCGATGCTGGAGAACCTGCCCAAGGGCGCAGCCCTCCCGATCGGCCGCGTCGTGCGTTCGGCCGTCGCGAACGCGGAGAACAACTACAACATGACGCTCGAGACCCTGTACGTGAAGCGGGCCATCGCCGACGAGGGCCCGCGCATGAAGCGCATCTGGATGCGCGGCCGCGGACGGCGCGACACCAAGCTGCGCCGCACGTGCCACATCACCGTGATCGTCGACGAGAGGAAGGCCTAATGGGTCAGAAAGTCCATCCCCTGGGATTCCGCCTGGGATTCGTGAAGACCTGGAACGCGAAGTGGTACGCGGGGTCGAAGAACTACCCGATCCTCCTGAAGGAGGACGTCGCGATCCGCGCTGGGATCCGCGCGCGCCTGCGCGACGCGGCGATCTCGCGCATCGAGATCGAGCGCTCGACCAACCAGGTCACGGTGACGATCCACACCGCGAAGCCCGGCGTCGTCATCGGCAAGGGCGGGACAAAGGTCGAGGAGCTGCGCCAGGTGCTCGGTAAGACCACGGGCAAGGCCGTGAAGGTGAACATCTTTGAGATCCGTTACCCGGAGCTCGATGCGATGCTCATCGCGGAGAACGTCGCGCAGCAGCTCGAGCGTCGCGTGTCCTTCCGCAAGGTGCTCAAGCAGACCGTCCTCCGTTCGATGAAGTCGGGTGCCAAGGGCGTGCGGGTCGCCGTCGCGGGCCGCCTCGGCGGCGCGGAGATGAGCCGCCGCGAGTGGGAGCGCGAGGGGCGCGTCCCGCTGCACACGCTGCGCGCTGACATCGAGTTCGGCCGCGCGATCGCGAAGACGACGTACGGCACGATCGGCGTGAAGGCCTGGATCTACAAGGGCGACATCGAGCCAGCGCCGCGGCAGGTGGCCCAGAATGCGCCCGGCGGGAACGCGCCGCGGCCCCTTGCGCCGCCGCCCCCGCCAGCTCCCGCTCCGGTGCCGGCACCGCGGGCCGTTCCGAGCGCGCCTCCGGCGGTGGGTGCCTAACCATGCTGCAGCCAAAGCGACTCAAGCACCGCAAGTTCCAGCGCGGCCGCATGAAGGGCCACGCGCAGTCCGGCGCGACGATCACGCAGGGCGACTATGCCTTGCAGGCGCAGGAGCCGTGTTGGATGACCGCGCGCCAGATCGAGGCCGCGCGGCGTGCGATCGTCCACCACTTCAAGCGCGGCGGCAAAGTCTGGATCCGGGTCTTCCCCGACAAGCCGGTCACGAAGAAGCCCGCCGAAGTGCGGATGGGTTCCGGCAAGGGTGCGCCCGACCACTGGGTCGCGGTCGTCCGTCCAGGTCGGATCCTGTTCGAGGTCGCCGGCGTGAACCAGGTGCTGGCGAAGGAAGCGCTGCGGCTTGCCGCGTACAAGCTTCCGATCAAGACGAAGTTCGTGTCACGAGAGGTCTGGGAGGGGGGCGGCAGTGCAACTGAAAGACATGCGGCGGTTGTCTGATACCGAGCTCGCTGACGAGCTGAAGGGCGCGAAGGAAGAGCTCTTCGACTTCCGCTTCAAGCTGGCGACGCGCCAGCTGAAGAACTACCGCGGGCTGCCCGCCGCCCGCCGGCGGATCGCGCGCGCAATGACCGTGATGGCGGAGCGAGAGAGAACGACGAATGGCTGAGAAGACGACCAAGAAGACGACGGCCGCGAAGTCCACCGCCACGAAGACGGCGGCGAAGAAGACCACGGCCGCGAAGAAGACCACGGCCGCAGCGCCGCGCGCCGCGGCCGTGGCCGCGCCCGCCGCGCGCCCTGCCGTCCGTAAGATCGTCACGCGCAAGCGCGCGGCGGCGACGGTGTCGCACTCCGTTGAGGCGACCCAGGCGGTCACCGGCTGGCGCCGCTTCCACCGCAAGACGAAGGTCGGCGTCGTCGTGTCGGCGAAGCAGGCGCGGACCGTCATCGTCACGGTCGAGCGCCAACGCCAGCACCCGCTGTACAAGAAGGTCGTTCGCGTGCGCAAGCGCTTCGCGGCACATGACGATGCCGGCGACGTGCGCGAGGGCGACCTCGTGCGCATCCAGGAGAGCCGCCCGTACAGCGCCACGAAGCGCTGGCGGGTGGTCGAGGTCATCTCGCGGATCGGTGAGGCGGGCGCAGCTGCGCCGCGCGTCGCCGACGTCGAGATGGCGCTCGAAAAGTCCGAAGGTGTGTCGGAGATCCTGTCAAAGCAGTCCGACGAGGCCGACAAAGTGACCGAGGAGACCGGGGCTTGATCCGTCCATACACTCGCGTCCGCGTCGCCGACAACACCGGAGCGAGAGAGCTCTCGGTGATCCGCGTGCTGGGCTCGTCCACCGGGACGACCGCCTCGATCGGCGACGTGTTCATCGCGGCCGTGAAGAACGCGATCCCGAACTCGGGCGTGAAGAAGGGTGAGGTCGTGCGCGCGGTGGTCGTCCGTCAGACGAAGGAATACCGCCGCGCCGATGGCTCCTTCATCCGCTTCGACGACAACGCGGCGGTGCTGCTCACTCCGCAGAACCAGCCGCGCGGCACGCGCATCTTCGGCCCGGTCGCGCGCGAGCTGCGCGAGCGCAACTTCATGAAGATCGTGTCCCTCGCGCCGGAGGTCCTCTAATGCCGAGCAATCTGCGCATCCGCAAGGGCGACGAGGTGGTCGTCATCGCCGGCCGCGACCGCGGCAAGCGCGGCAAGGTGCAGGAGGTCGACGGCGCCACGCGCAAGGTGATCGTCGCCGGCGTGAACCTCGGCAAGCGCCACACGAAGCCCAACCCGTCCAAGAACCAGAAGGGCGGGATCATCGAACAGCCGATGGCGCTCGCGCTCGGCAAGGTCATGGTCATCTGCCCGCACTGCGGCGAGGCCACACGCGTCGCGCACCGCATCGAAGCGGACACCAAGGAACGGATCTGCAAGCGGTGCGGCGAGTCGATCGTGGTCGAGGAGAAGGAATGATGGTAGTCGCGAGCGCGCTGAAGCAGCGCTACGACACGGCGGTCCGAGACGAGCTGCGCAAGCAGTTCGGCTTCAAGAACGTCATGCAGATCCCTCGGCTCGACAAGATCGTGCTCAACATCGGCATGGGCGAGTCGATCGGCAACGCCAAGGCCATGGACGCCGCGGCATCCGACCTCGCGCAGATCACCGGCCAGCGTCCGGTGGTGACGAAGTCCCGTCGCGCGATCTCGAACTTCAAGCTGCGCATCGGCATGCCGATCGGCCTCAAGGTCACGCTGCGCGGCGAGCGCATGTGGCACTTCTACGAGAAGCTCGTCACGGTCGCGCTCCCGCGCATCCGCGACTTCCAGGGCATCCCGGACCGCAGCTTCGACGGGCGCGGCAACTTCTCGCTGGGCCTCAAGGAGCAGCTCGTCTTCCCGGAGATCGACTACGACAAGATCGACCGGCTCCGAGGCATGGAGATCACGATCTGCACGACGGCAAGGACGGATGAGGAGGCCCGCGCTCTCCTGCGCGGCCTCGGCATGCCGTTCAAGGCATCCACGAAGGGGGTGGACGGGGCCTAGCCCCACTCATGGCGAAGAAGAGCTTGATCCTCAAGTCCCAGCGGCCGCCGAAGCACAAGGTGCAGGCCTACCACCGCTGCCAGATCTGCGGGCGTCCGCGTGGCTACATGCGCAAGTTCGGCTTATGCCGCATCTGCTTCCGCGAACGCGCGCTCATGGGCGAGCTGCCCGGCGTAACGAAGTCGAGCTGGTGAGATGGAAATGACGAACGAGACGACACCACCCGTGGAAACGACCGCCGAGGCGCAGGGCGTCGAAGGCAGCCGCATCGATCGGCCTGCGCCCAAGCGCCCCGTGCCGCAGAAGCCGAAGAAGCCGCGCATCGGCGGCGCGCCGAGCGATCCCCTGGCCGACATGCTCACGCGTGTGAGGAACGGCGCGGGCGCGCGCCACGAGACGGTGACCATCCCAGCGAGCCGAACGAAGCTCGAGGTCGCGAAGATCCTGAAAGCTGAAGGCTTCATCACGTCCTTCGACCAGCCGTCAGCGCGCGAGATCGTGCTGAAGATGAAGTACATCGGCGGCAAGGTGCCGGCGGTCTCCGGGCTCCGGCGCATCAGCCGGCCGGGCCTGCGCGTCTACGCGCGCAAGACCGAGATGCCCCGCGTGCTCGGTGGCCTTGGCATCGCGATCGTCTCGACCTCGTCCGGTGTCATGACCGGTCGCGAGGCCGAAAGGAAGGGACTCGGCGGGGAAGTCCTCGCCTACATCTGGTGAGCCGCATCGGTCGTCTCCCAGTGGCGGTCCCGCAGGGCGTTGACGTGAAGATCGACGGGCACACGGTCCGCGTGAAGGGGCCGAAGGGTGAGCTCGCTCGCACCTTCCATCCCGACGTGAGCGTGACCCGCGAGGATGGGGTGCTCGTCGTGAAGCGCAAGGACGACGAAAAGGCGAGTCGGGCGCTGCACGGGCTGACCCGCGCGCTGCTCCAGAACATGGTCACCGGCGTCACCACGGGGTACGCTCGTGATCTCGAGATCAGCGGCACGGGCTACCGCGCGGTGCTCGCTGGCAAGAAGCTCCAGCTCGCGCTCGGCTTCTCGCACCCAGTCGAGATCGATCCGCCAGCCGGGGTGACGTTCGCGCTCGAGACGCCCCAGAAGCTGAAGGTCCTCGGCATGGACAAGCAGATGGTGGGCGAGATGGCGGCACGCATCCGCGCGCTCCGGGTGCCCGACCCCTACAAGGCGAAGGGCATCAAGTACGCGGAGGAGCGGATCAAGAAGAAAGCCGGCAAGGCCGGCAAGGTCGGCGCGAAGGCGTAGCGGAGGAGATATGGCGAAAGCGACACGGCAAGAAGCTCGGACACGGCGCCACGTGCGCGTGCGCGAGAAGATCCGCGGCAGCGCGGCGCGCCCGCGCCTGGCGGTGTTCCGCTCACTCACGCACATCTACGCACAGCTTGTCGACGATGACGCGGGCCGCACCCTTGCTGCCGCGTCCTCCAAAGAGGCGGCTGACGCGAAGGGCAAGCGGACCGAGAGCGCGAAGACCGTGGGTACGCTGCTCGGAGACCGCGCGAAGGCGAAGGGCGTCACCGAGGTCGTGTTCGATCGCGGTGGCTACCGGTATCACGGAAGAGTGAAGGCGCTGGCCGACGGTGTCCGCGCCACGGGGGTCAAGGTCTGATGCCAAGGATCGATCCAACTCGTTTGGAGCTGACCGAGCGCGTCGTGCAGATCAACCGCGTCTCCAAAGTCGTGAAGGGTGGCCGGCGCTTCAGCTTCTCGGCCGTGGTCGTCGTGGGTGACGGCCGCGGACACGTCGGAGCCGGTCTTGGAAAGGCCGATGAGGTACCGGAGGCGATCAAGAAGGGTATCGAGGACGCGAAGAAGCACCTCATCCTCGTGCCCCTGGTCAACCGCACGATCCCGCACGCGGTGACCGCGGATTTTGGCGCCGCGAAGGTGCTCCTCCGCCCGGCCTCGAAGGGCACCGGCGTCATCGCCGGCGGATCGGTGCGCGCCGTCGTCGAGTCGGCCGGGATCAGCGACATCCTGTCGAAGTCGCTCGGCAGCACGAACCCGGTCAACGTCGTCATGGCGGCGATGAAGGCGCTCAGTGTGCTGCGCTCCGCGCAAAGGATCAGGGAGATGCGCGGCGTGGACATCGGTCGTCGACCCGAGCCGGAACCGGTGGCGCCGTGACGCGTCTGGTGATCAAGCAACACCGCAGCTCGATCGGCGAGAAGATCACCGCGCGCCGGACGCTGGAGGCGCTCGGTCTCCGTCACACAGGGCAGACCGTGGAGCAGACCGATTCGGTGACCGTGCGCGGCATGCTGCGCCGCGTTGCGCATCTGGTCGAAGTGAGCGAAGCCAGCAGCACGCGGGCCGGGAAAAGTCGGGCACCGAGTGAGATGAAATGAGACAGCACGAGCTTCGCGCTCCGCACGGCGCGCGTAAGGCCCGGCGCCGCGTCGGCCGCGGGATCT
>JANNHF010000244.1:0-12446 GCA_031404235.1 Chloroflexota bacterium | reverse complement strand
CATGGCGACTTTCCTCCGCTAGAGCGGCAGGTTGCCGTGCTTCTTCTGCGGCAGGCTCTGCCGCTTCGTCGACAACATGGCCAGCGCCGCGATGAGCTTCGGTCGCGTGTCCTGCGGCTCGATGACGTCGTCGAGGTAGCCATGCGCCGCCGCGACGTACGGGTTCGCGAACCTCTCGACGTATGTGGCAACAAGCTCTTTGCGCCTCTTCTCGGGGTCCGCGGCGCGCTCGATCTCCTCGCGGTACACGATGTTGACCGCGCCCTCTGGACCCATGACCGCGATCTCCGCGCTCGGCCACGCGACGTTGTAGTCGCCGCGGATGTGCTTGCTCGACATGACGTCGTACGCGCCGCCGTAGGCCTTTCGGGTGATCACCGTGAGCTTCGGCACCGTCGCCTCGGCGTACGCGTAGAGGAGCTTCGCGCCGTTCCGGATGATGCCGCCGTGCTCCTGCGCGGTACCCGGAAGGAAGCCGGGCACGTCGACGAAGGTCAGGAGCGGGATGTTGAAGGCGTCGCAGAAGCGAACGAAGCGCGCGGCCTTCACCGACGCGTCGATGTCGAGCACGCCCGCAAGGACCATCGGCTGCTGCGCGACGACGCCGACGCTCCGGCCATCGAGTCGAGCGAATGCGCAGATGATGTTGCGCGCCCAGCCCTCGTGCACCTCGAGCAGCTCGCCCTCGTCGCAGACACGCCGGATCACGTCCTTCATGTCGTACGGCTTGTTCGCGGCGTCCGGTACGAGGGCGTCCAGCTCGCGGTCCTCCCGATCCGGCGGATCGTCCGTCGGAACGACCGGCGCGGGGTCGAGATTGTTCGACGGCAGGAAGCCGATCAGACGGCGGAGCAGCTGCAAGCAAGAGACTTCGTCATCGGATTCGAAATGCGCGACGCCCGAGCGGCGTGCGTGGACATCAGCACCGCCGAGCTCGTCCAGCGTCACGTCCTCGTGCGTCACCGTCTTCACGACGCTCGGCCCGGTCACGAACATATAGGACGTGTCGCGGACCATCGCAATGAAGTCCGTGATCGCGGGGGAGTAGACCGCCCCGCCCGCGCATGGTCCCAGGATCGCCGAGAGCTGCGGGACCACACCCGATGCGAGCACGTTGCGCAGGAAGATGTCGGCGTAGCCGCCGAGCGACACGACCCCCTCCTGGATGCGCGCCCCACCCGAATCGTTCAGGCCGATCACAGGAGCACCGTTGCGTACCGCCAGGTCCATGACCTTGCAGATCTTCGCGGCGTGCGCTTCGGCCAGCGATCCGCCGAACACGGTGAAATCCTGCGAGAACACGTAGACGAGGCGGCCGTCGATGTGGCCGAAGCCCGTTACGACACCGTCACCTATCACGCGCTCGTCGTCAGAGATCAGCTCCGTGGATCGCGCCATGACGAACGCATCGAGCTCGGTGAAAGAGCCCTCGTCCACCAGCAGGTCCACGCGTTCGCGCGCGCTCAGCTTGCCTTTGGCGTGCTGCTGCTGGGTTCGGGCCTCACCGCCGCCGACCCTGGCCCGCTGCCGCAGACCGCTGAGTCGTTCGCTCGCACTCACGCCGTGAGGATAGGGCGCAGTCGCGGTGTGGCATCCGTCGCGTCTGCGGAGCCTCGATGGATCACGTTCGGTCTGCTAGATCGCTACGAAATACGTCTCGCAGGCGAGTTGCACCAGCTCCGGCGTCAGCTCCGAAGGCTTCCCGAGGAACCGCGCCGCGGCGCCCAGGTGCTGCATGAGGTCACGCGGGTGGCACGAGCGCAGCGCGATGTTCCGCTCGAGGCAGTACTTCGCGATCCATTCCGCGGCCTTCGGATAGAAAGTGATCTTCTGCTGCTCGCAGACGCGGCGAAGGATCTCCATGAACTCCTCCGGCGTCGGCGGCTTGATCTCGATCTTGTACTGGATGCGCCGCAGGAACGCCTCGTCCACCAGCGAGGAGGGCGTGCGGTTCGTCGCGAAGACGAGCAGGACGTCGAACGGCACCTCGATCTTGCGACCATCGCTCGTGGTCAGGAAGTCGACGTCGCGGTCGAGCGGGACGATCCAGCGGTTGAGGAGCTGATCGGGCGAGGCTCGCTGGCGACCGAAGTCGTCGATGAGGAGCACGCCACCGCTCGCTTTCATCTGGAACGGCGCCTCGTGGACCTTCGAGTTCGGGTCGAAGACGAGATCGAGGTCCTCGAGCGTCAGCTCACCGCCGACCTCGACGAACGGGCGCGAGACCGGGACCCAGCGCCGGTCGAAGCGCGCGTCGAGCTCGATAAGCGGCCGGTGACGCGACGCGTCGTAGACGCGGATGATCTGCTGGCCGACGAGGATCGCATAGGGCACGACGATGCTGCCCTGGAGCATCGTCGCGAGCGCCTTCGAGATCGTCGACTTCCCGGTCCCGGGAGGCCCGAACAGGAAGATCGACTGCGCGCTGTTGATCGCCGGCCCGAGCTGACGGAGCGTGAGGTCGGGCAGCACGAGATGCGCGAGCGCCTTGCGAAGGCCTTCCAGGGTGACCTGCACCGCACCGACCGACTGCGCACGCACGCGCGCGACGTATGCAGCGAGCGGCACGGGAGCCGCGCCGACATACCCGTTGCGCGCCATCGCTTCTTTCGCGCGGATCTGGCCCTTCTCCGTGATCATGTAGACGTAGGTCGACGCCGTGACGCCCGCGCCGCCCTTCACTTCGACGAGATGCTCGGTCTTGCAGAAGTCGAGGACGGGCTGGAGGATCTTGAGGGGCAGGCAGAGGATCTGGGTAAGCTCTGCGGCGGTCGTCGCCCGCTGGTACAGGAGCTTCAGCGTGAGGTCGGCAACGAACGCCGACGTGAGGCCGGTCTCCTCGATCGTCGCCGGTGCGAGCGGCGCGGATGCTTCGGCCGGACGCGGCGCTCCCATCGCGGGCGCGGTAGCTGTGGGTACTGCGGTTGCCATCTGCTCCCTATCCTCCGGAACGCTGGTCCCGCGAGTTTAGAGGCGATGTATTCCCCATAGCGAGGGAAACGGGTCGATACCGTCGCAGGTGCGCGAACAGGGCGCACGGATGGGTCCCAGAGAGCGGCTGCTGCTACGCGGCGCAGGTGGGCCCGCGTGCGGGCAGCCTCGCCGCAGGGAGCGGCGGGCGAGCAGCCAGACGCCCAGCATCCTGCCGATCCTGGCGGGCTATGCGACCGGCGCCTCGCGACCGGCGAGACGCGCCAGCCCCGAGTACACGTTGAAACGGTCGTCGCGGAGGAATCCGACGAGCGTGAGTCCGAAGCGCAGCGCGGTCGAGACGGCGAGGCTCGAGGGCGCGCCGACCGCGATGAGGATCGGGATGCCGGCGGCAACGGCCTTCTGGACGACCTCGTATCCCGCGCGTCCGCTCACCGCGAGGACCGAAGTCGAGAGCGGCAGCCGTCCGTCCAGGAGGGCGCGGCCGGCGACCTTGTCGACCGCGTTGTGCCGTCCGATGTCCTCGCGCAGGGTCACGAGCGTCAGCGGTGAAGAGGCCCGCGGCGTGAAGACCCCCGGTCGCGTCGAACACGCGCTGCCCACCGCGGAGCTGCTGCGCGAGCGGCGGCAGCATCGAGGCCTCCACGCGCGGGCCGCACGCGAGCGGCGCGTGGTCGTGAGCGAGTGACTCCACTGTCGTGGCGCCGCATACGCCGCATGCAGAGGTCGCGAGGAACGACCGCTCGGGCCGTCGCCCAGCGCAGTCGCGCACTCGGATGTCGATCTGGTTCGATGCGACGATGTCGTCGGTGACGGTCACGCGGTCCTCTCGCTCGCCCGACTCGGCGCTGATGCGTACTCCTGTCACGTCCGCGAGCGAGCCGATCACGTGCTCCGCGGACAACAGACCGAGCGCGAGCTCGATGTCGTGGCCCGGCGTGCGCATCACGATGCTGAGCGGGTCGCCGTTCAGCAGGAGCTGGAGCGGCTCCTCCGCGGCGACCGCGTCATCCACGTGCTCCCACGCGCGTTCGCGCCAGCGCGATATCGGGAAGCGGGGCGCCTGCGGACGCGGCATGCGCCGACTGTACCGTCAGCGGTACGAGGCAGGAGCGTGACGCCACGTCGACCACGCTCGCGTGTCGTGACTGGTGAACACCCGAGTCAGATCGCCGTCCACCAGCGAGCCGATCAGCGCGAGTGACTCTTTCGCCGCGGCTTGGTCCATCGCCGGTATGTCACCGCGCTCGATGTTCTCGCGCGTGAATGCGGCATCCCCGCTGAGCACGACACGCCCGGTCTCGGCGAGATCGACGATGAGCGACTGGTGGCCGGGGGCGTGACCGGGTGTCGGCACGACCTCCACACCGCCAGCGACGCGGGTGCGTCCACTCACCGGCAGGTAGCGCAGCTCCGCGATGTCCCAGTACACGCCCGGAAAGTTCGGCTTCCCCTTCGCGAACGCGAGATGGTCGGCCTGCACGACGAACGTCGCCCGCGGGAACGCGCCGTTGTTGCCAGCGTGGTCGAAATGCAGGTGACTGTTCACGACGATCGCGACGTCGTCTGGCTTCACGCCGACCGACGCGAGCCGCGCAACGATCGCGTCCTCGCGCTGCATCATCACCGTGAGCCCGCTTTGCGGGCCGAAGGTCGCGTCGGGACGGTCGACGTGCACCGGGTGGAGACCGGTGTCGAAAACGACGTTGCCCTCGTTCGTTCGCACGAGCGCGGACCAGACAGGCGCGACCACACGTTCGTCGCGCGCAGGGCCCTCCAGCCACGGGTGGAAGGCCGAGCGCGCGATGGCGACAGCGCCGGTCCGGAAGAGGACGAGCTCGATCACTGGCGCAACAACTCGTCCACCGCCGCATAGGGGTCGATGGCGCGCTCGGCGACGCGCGCGATGGCCTGCTCGACGCGGTCCTCGCCAAGACGATCACGCAGCCGCCGCACCAAAGCCTCGCGCAGCAGCTCCTCGACCTCCGAGCGGGCCGCGGCGCGGCGGCGCTGCTCGCGCTCGCCACTTTCGGCGGCCCACGCACGGTGCTTCGCGATCGCACTCACGAGCTGATCGGTGCCCTCACCCGTCGCGGCCACCGTGCGGATGATCGGCGGCTTCCAGGCGATGCGCGGCGCGCCGAGCGTGAGCATCTGCGCGAGATCGCGCGCGGTCTCGTCGGCGCCCGGGCGGTCGGCCTTGTTCACGACCAGGACGTCGGCGATCTCGAGCACGCCGGCCTTGATCGCCTGGATGTCATCGCCGAGGCCCGGGACCGTGACGAGGCACACCGTGTCGGCCACGCGCACGACCTCAACTTCCTCCTGCCCCACCCCGACCGTTTCCACGAGCACGACACCGTAGCCAAGGGCGTCGAGGACGTTGACGACGCGCGACGTCGCGCGCGCGAGTCCGCCGGCGTGACCGCGGCTCGCCAAGCTGCGGATGAAGAGGCCTTCGTCGAGGAATCGTTCGCGCATCCGGATCCGGTCGCCCAGGATGGCGCCACCGGTGAACGGCGATGAGGGGTCGACGGCCACGACGGCGACGCGGTCGTGCGTCGCGCGATAGGCGCCCGCGAGTCGGTTCACCAGCGTGCTCTTGCCGCCGCCGGGCGGACCGGTGATCCCGACGATCTCCCCGTGACCAGTCAGTGGATACAGCGTGCGCAGCGCCTCCGCCGCGCCGGGCTCGTCGTTCTCGACCACCGAGAGGAGGCGCGCGGTCGCACGTTTGTCGCCGGCCCGAGCGCGCTCCAGCAGATCGGACGCGGCGACGGTCACGAACCCTGTCGCGCCAGGTCCTTGGCGATCACGATGCGCTGCACCTCGCTGGTCCCCTCGCCGATCTCCATGAGGCGCGCGTCGCGCACGATGCGCTCGACCGGGTAGTCGCGCAGGTAGCCGTAGCCACCGAGGATCTGCAGGCAGTCGTTCGCGGCTCGGCTCGCGGCTTCCGTCGCATAGAGCTTGGCCTTCGACGCGGCGACGCCGAACTGCTTGCCGCAGTCGGCGAGCGCCGCGGCCCGATGCACGAGGAGACGCCCGGCGTCGAGCTGCGTCCGCGCGCGTGCGATCTTCCACTGCGTCATCTCGAACTCCGCGATCGGCCGGCCGAACTGCCGTCGCTCCTTCGCGTAGCGGACCGCGGTCTCCAGGGCAGCGCGCCCGAGTCCAAGTGCGAGCGCGCCGATACCGATCCGGCCCTTGTCGAGCACCTTCTTGACGTCGTCGAAAGCCTCGCCGTCCGCGCCGAGGCGATCACGTTCCGGGACGCGGCACTCCTCGAGGACCAGCTGCGAGGTGTCCGACGCGTGCAGCCCCATCTTCTTCTCGCGCTTACCGGGACGGAATCCCGAAGTGCCGCGCGATACACCGAACGCCGACAGCTTGCGCTCGCCTGCGCCGGCGATCACCACGACGAATCCCGCAAGCGATCCGTTGGTGATGAACTGCTTCGTCCCGTTCACGATGTACGCGTCGCCGTCGCGGCGGACTCGGCTCTGCACCGCGATCGCGTCGGACCCGGAGGACGGCTCGGTGAGGGCCCACGCGCCGAGAAGCTCTCCGCGCGCGAGCGGCGGGAGCCAGCGACGCTTCTGCTCCTCACTCGCCGCGACGAGGAGGTGTCCGATGCAGAGGCTGTTGTGCGCGGCGATCGTGAGCGCGATCGATCCGTCGGCCGCGCCGAGCTCCTCCATGACCAGCGCGACGGTGAGCGTGTCGAGTCCGGCCCCGCCGAGCTCCACGGGCACGGCGAGGCCCGTAAGACCGAGCTGCGCGAGCTCGGGCAGCAGCTCCAGCGGGAACTCGCCCGCCTCGCTCCACTTCTCGGCATTCGGCACGATGCGCTCGCGCGCAAAGTCGCGCACGGCACCTTGGACCGCGACCTGATCGTTGCGGTACCTGAAGTTCAAGCGACGCGATGCGGCGCCGCGCGCTTCGCCTTGTCGTCCAGCGTGGGAAGGATCTCGTCGACGAGCTTTTGATCCGCCTCGAGCACCCCGCGATCGACGGCCCACGCCTTCTCGCGCGCCGCGAGCAGGACCCGCTGAGTCTCGTCAGGCAGGCGCGCGAACGCGACCAGGCGCGCGCGCGTCAGACGCGTGCGCTCCTCGACGTGAGGAAGACGGCTGAGCTCCCGCAGCTGGGGCGTCATCGCGCCGACGCGCGCGAGCTCGCTCGGGATCGCAGCGATCAGCTGCATGCGTTTCTCCCACCAGTCGACCGCCTCAGCCTCGGACTTCCCGTGCAGCGACGCGAGACCGATATCCACCGGACGCTCGTCCTTCTTGCCACCGAACCAGCCAGCCATGCGTGACCTCCCTTGCGACGTCTTGAAATCATTCGCGAGCTCGTTCTCTCGTGCCGTGCCTGAAGGCTGCTCCGCCGGTTGGCGCAGCAGTGGGCCGCCGTCGTAATTAGCCATCGCGTTTGCCTTTCTTCGCGGACACGCTCTCGCGAACGTATTTCGCGATCTCGTCGAGGGACGCGCCCGGCGGAAAGATGCGCCCCACGCCGACCTTCTGGAGTCCTGGGACGTCCGCCTCGGGGATGATCCCGCCGCCGAAGAGCAGCACGTCGTCCATGCCCTTCTCGCGCATCAGCTCGGCGATGCGCGGGAACAGATAGTTGTGCGCGCCTGAGAGGAGCGAGAGGCCAATCACGTCGGCGTCCTCCTGCAGCGCGGTCTCGACGACCTGCTCGGGCGTCTGGTGCACGCCGGTGTAGATCACCTCCATGCCCGCGTCGCGCAGCGCGCGCGCCACGACCTTCGCGCCGCGGTCATGACCGTCGAGCCCGGCCTTCGCAACGACGACGCGGATCGGGCGCCTCAGAGCGTGACTCCGAAGTCCGGTCCCAGATGCTCCTCCCAGTGCAGATACGAATACAACCCGATCACGCCTGAGACTTCGGGATCCAGCATGAGCTCATCGGAGGTCGCCGCGATCGCCTCACGAAGCCGGCGGTGCGACGTGTCGAGCTCGTCGAGCATCGCTTCCGGTCCAACGAGCCGGTGCGCCTCCACGGCGCGCCCGTTCTCAGCCTGGATCGTCTCCGCGCTCCACCTTCCGAACTTGCCCGCCTCGAGCTCGTTCGTGGCCACCTGCATCCAGTTCGCGACGTGCGCGCACATGTCGCGGAACGACCAGCCCGACGGTGTCGCGGCCATCAGGCCCGCGCGGCCGCGATCGCGGACGGCGGCACGGAAGGCAGTCCAGCCCTCGTCGAAGCGGCGAAGGGTGTCTGCTGTCGACGCGGGAACCCACGGTTCGATCTCCGCGAGGTGCTCTGCGAAATGGCCGTAGCTCTCGCCGGCGATGAGGCGGACGGCCATGAAGTGGACGTCCGCGTCGGGCGGGATCGCCGACACGGTCTCGACGACCTTCTTGTACCCCTCGTCGAGACGCTTCACGACCTCGTGAGCCGAGCGCGCGTCGGCCGCGGCCGTCTCGCGATCGTTCTCGGCCTGCGCGTTGCGGATCGGCCCGCGACGACCGACGAGGCGCTCCGGCAGCGCCTCGTCGAGCGTCTCGAGCCAGAACCCGAGGTGTGAGAGGAGCGCCTTCCCGGTCCATCCGGCCTTCGTCTTGTCGCGGAGCGGCCGAAGCCCGACGCGCGAGAGTGCGCGCCGGAGGGGACGCCAGCCCTCGCGCATCCGCTCGAGGAGCTGGGCCGGACGCTTCGGGACCGCGGCGAAGAGCTCGGTGTGGTGCTCGGCGTAGTGTCCGTAGCTGTTTCCGGCGATGACGGCGATAGCCCAATCGTCATTGGCTCGGATGTGCTCGGGCGTGAGCTTCTCGATCTCGGCGACGAGCTTGGTGTGGGTGGCGTCGAGATCCGCGAGAACGTCGGCTGCCGATCGCGCGCGCGCGCGCTCGGCCATCTCGGCATTGAACGCGTCGGTCGTGACGCCGCTCGCCTGGCGCTCGCCGCTCTCGCGGAGGTGCGCCAGACGCTTCACGGTGAGGTCCTCCCATCCGGTGACGTGCTGCGCGAGCGCTCTGTACGTCCATCCGGTCGAGGTCGTCGCGTCGAGGCCCGCGGTCCCGAGCGACATCAGCGCCAGCCGGAAGTTGATCCAGCTCGCGTTCACCGCCATCGCCAGGTCCTTTCCGGTCTTGATCGATGCGGCGAGATCGCCGAAGTGATCGGGGTAGTGCTGCGTGGTGTTCCATTCGACGATCTGGATCGCAAGTTCGGGAACGTCGCGTCCCTCGAACGAGCGCACGACCTCCACCACCGCGGCATGCGACTTCGCGAGCCGTGCCTTCAGATCGTCGATGCTGATGTCGCGCGTCTCGGCGCTGACCTTCGCGTTGAAGCCGTCGATGTCGCTGTAACGGTCGCTGAGGTCGCGACCGCTCGCGAGCACCGACGCGACCCGCTCGGGAACGGTCTCCTCCCACGCCGCGAGGTGCGCGAGAACCTCGCGCAGGGTCATGCCCGACGGCAGCTTCTCGTCGTATCGCTCCGCCGGGATCGCATCGAGAACGGCGCGCGTGGCCACGTACACGTGCTCGACGCGCGCCAGCAGGTCGCTCTTAGAAATAACCGGGGTCGTGGTAGACACCGAGCACCTCCTTGAGCACCTGTACCTGCTCGCCGACACTCGCGTTCGCGCGCGCGCACTCGAGGAACTCGGGCATGAGCTCGCCCCGCGCCGTCGCGGCGGCACGCAGGCGATCCATCGCCTCGCGCCAGCGGCCGGCGTCGCGCTTCGCGCGTACCTCGCTCAGTCGTGCGACCTGCTTTGGCTCCACCTCGGGATCGAGCTCCAGCAGCGGGATCGCCGGCTCGGCCTCGGTCGCGTACTTGTTGATGCCGACGACCGTGCGCTCGCCTTTCTCGACCTCTTCCTGGAAGCGGAACGACGCCTCGGTGATCTCGCGCTGCGGGTAGCCGCGCTCGACCGCCTCGACCATGCCGCCCATCTTCTCGATCTCTCCCAGGTAGCGGTCGAAGCCCTCCTCCATGACGTTCGTCAGGTGCTCGAGGTAGTAGGACCCAGCGAGCGGGTCCGCCGTGTCGGCGACACCCGACTCGTGCGCGATGACCTGCTGCGTCCGCAGCGCGAGCGTCACCGCTTCCTTCGTCGGGAGCGCATACGTCTCGTCGAGCGAGTTGGTGTGCAGCGACTGCGTGCCGCCGAGCACAGCGGCGAGCGCCTGGAGCGCGACGCGGACCACGTTGTTGTACGGCTGCTGCGCCGTGAGCGAGACGCCGGCGGTCTGCGCGTGCGTTCGCAGCTGCAGCGCCCGCGCATTGGTCGGGTGGTAACGGCGCTCGATCTCACGCGCCCAGATCCGCCGCGCCGCGCGGAACTTCGCGATCTCCTCAAAGAAGTCGTTGTGCACGTCGAAGAAGAAGGACATCCGCGGCACGAAGTCGTTCACGTCGAGCCCGGCGGCGACGCCCCACTTCACGTACTCGAGCCCATCGATGAGCGTGAACGCGAGCTCCTGTATCGCGGTCGAGCCCGCCTCGCGGATGTGGTAGCCCGAGACGGAGATCGTGTTCCACTTGGGAACCTCGCGCGAGCCGAAGCGGAACGTGTCGATGACCAGGTCCATCGCCGGCCGTTCGGGAACGATCCACTCGCGCTGCGCGATGTACTCCTTGAGGCAGTCGTTCTGGATGGTCCCACCCAGCGCGGTCAGCGGGTAGCCGCGCTTCTCCGCCGCGGCGAGATACATCGCCCACACGATCGACGCAGGCCCGTTGATCGTCATCGACGTCGTGACCTCGTCCACCGGGATCTTGTCGAAGAGGATCTCCATGTCGCGGATCGTGTCGACGGCCACGCCCTCGCGGCCGACCTCGCCGCGGGACAGCGGGTCGTCGGAATCGCGTCCCATGAGCGTAGGCATGTCGAACGCCGTGGAGAGACCGGTCACGCCGTGCGCGAGCAGGTAGTGGAAGCGCTCGTTGGTGTCCTCGGCCGAGCCAAAGCCCGCGAACTGGCGCATCGTCCAGAGGCGCGAGCGGTACATCGTCGGATGGATGCCCCGCGTGTACGGGAATTCGCCGGGGGCGGCGAGCTCGCTCGCCGCGTCGAAGCCATCGAGGTCGTCGGCCGTGTACAGCGGATCGATCGGGACCTCCGAGAGCGTCGTGAAGCGAGACTTGCGCTCGGCGCGCTTCTTCACCGCCGGCCCGTACGACTCGTCCAGCCACCGCTGCTTCGTGGTCTTGCTCTTCTGCAGCGTCATGCAGCCACCAGCGAGCGCGCGATGACCATGCGCTGCACCTCGCTCGTCCCTTCATAGAGCGTGGTCGCGCGCGCATCGCGTGCGTAACGCTCGACCTCGTACTCCCGCATGTAGCCGTAGCCGCCGAACACCTGCAGCGCCTGGTAGGTCACGCGCTGCGCCGCCTCGCTCGCGAACAGCTTGGCCATCGACGCCTCGCGCGTGAACGGACGGCCGCTATCCCGCAGCCACGCGGCCCGCAGGGCGAGCATGCGCGCCGCGTCGAGGTCGGTGCGAGCCCGCGCCAGCGAGAAGCGGATCGCCTCGAACTCGACGATGGGCCGCCCGAACTGACGCCGCTCGCGCGCATACCGGGTCGCGCGCTCGATCACGGCGCGAGCGATGCCGATGGACTGTGCGGCGATCCCGATGCGCCCGGCGTCGAGCCCAGCGAGCGCGATGCCGAAGCCCCGGCCGACCTCTCCGAGCGCGGCGTCCGCGCCGACGCGGGCGTCCTCGAGGACCAGGGCGCTCGTGTCCGATGCGAGCAGTCCCATCTTCTGTTCCGACGGTCCGAAGCTCAACCCCGGCGCATCGGTCGGCACGATGAAGGCAGTGATACCTGCGTGCGGTCGGCCCTCTTCGGGCGCGCCCACGCGCGCAAAGGTGATGACGAGCGGCGCGTATTTCGCGTTGGTGATGAAGTGCTTGCGTCCGTTGAGGATCCATTCCTCACCGTCCCGGCGGGCGGTCGCGCGCAGCGATGCCGCGTCACTCCCGCTGCCGGCCTCGGTGAGCGCGAATGCGCCGAGACCCGATCCGTCGATGACGCGCGGCAGCCAGCGCGCGCGCTGCTCGCGCGTGCCGTAGCGCACGATCGAGCCGGCGACGATGCCGCTATTGACCGATACACCGACCGCGAGCGACGGCCACGCCGCGGCGAGCTCCTCGAGCACGAGCGCGAACACGACCGTGGAAGCGCCGAGGCCGCCGTCCTCTTCGGGAACGCCCATGCCGAGGACACCGAGCTCGCCGAGATCGTGGATCACATCGGCGGGCAGCGCGCCCTCGCGCTCCGCGTCGGCGATGCGCGGCCCAAGGCCGGCGGCCCAGTCACGCACCGCGCCGGCCAGCTCGCGTTCGGTCCGCCCCGCTTCGGGGTTCATGAGGCGCCGGGCCTGCTCGATCTCGCGCCTTTGGCGCGAGACACGCTAAGGGCTGGCAGATTCGCGCGTCGCGGCACCGCCGCGCCTCGCGCAGCCCGTTGGTCTGGTCTTCCTCACGGCCGCGGGGTAGGCGGGCCGGAACTCGAACAGGTCTCCC
>JANNHF010000243.1:0-3480 GCA_031404235.1 Chloroflexota bacterium | reverse complement strand
GTCCTGATAGCCGGCCTCGCTCAGCCGGCGCGCGCAGGTTCGGGCTTAAATACGCTGGCAGAGATCCTCGTAACGACAACCTAATCATGAGTCCCCCGGCGCACGCGGGCGTGTAGCTTCGCTGTCGCAGCCAGCCGGCGGAACAGACTGGACCTCTCCGCAGCGTCAGGCGCCACGTCGACGCATTCGCGCTTGCGCAGGCCTGGCCCCTTCGCGGTGAGGCAGACGCGCTCGGACGTGAACTCGAGAATCAGGTCGTATCCCGGCGGAAGCTCCGCCGCATAGTGGTCACGGAGCATCTCCGCCGAGGTGAGGGTCCGGTACGAGTCCGCCAGGGGAACCTGACGCCGGCGCGCGGTCACTCCCCGGCCCACACCACTCTCGTAGCTCGCGTCGTGCCGTTGCGCTGGGCCTTCGAGGACGCTCGTGGCTTCAAGCATCACGGCGGCCCAAAGCGCGCACGAGGATCTCTACTTAGGCGCGGCCCACGTCACAGAACCAACGACCTCGTAGCGCAACCGATCGATCCCGTGGCGCGTGAACACAGCGCGCACCTCGGCGTCGAACGCCCCCGCCCGGCCGCCGAGCTGCGCACGCGACAGGACGCTCGTGCTGTGCAGGAACTCGATGTACTCGTCCAGGGACTGCTCGAATGGCATCGGCTCGGTGCGCTCCTCGTCCTCGATCGTGAACAGTCCTGATGCCAGCACGCCGGCGATCGCATCGGCCGTCTCAGGGTGTTTCGCCACCGCGGCGTAGCGGTCCGTGACGGCCCAGACCTCCTGCCGGTAGGGGCCGTGGACGTTCGCGTTGCCAACGACCGCGAGAAACGCGCCGGGCGCGAGAGCCTCGCGAAAGCGAGGCAGTACCACGGCGAGGTCCATCCAGTGGAGGCTCTCGCCACAGACGACGAGGCCGTAGGGCGGGTCGAGTTCCACGCCCTCCGCTCGACCCTCGATCCAACGGACGCGCGGATTGGATCCGCCGGGTAGACGCCGACCCTCGGCGATCATCGCCGCGGAGGGCTCTATCGCATCGATGCGTTCTGCGAACGAGCTCATCTTTCGTGCGAGAGCCCCCGTCCCGGCACCGGCGTCAAGCACGCTGCGCGGCGCCACGAGCCGTCGAGCGAGGGCGGCGAATACGCCCTCGGGATATGGCGGGCGACGCTCATAGAGACGAGCGACCAGAGGATCGGTGAAAACCTCACCGAGCCTCATCGGCGACGACGCGTTCGGTGTAGCAGCGTCTCGTGTACTTCCCACCACCTCACCTTAGCCTTAGCCGCTCAGGCTCTCCGAAGAGAAGCGAGCTGGCGCCGCCGGTCGTACACGGCATGTCCTGCGAGCACAGGCCGACCGGCGACGCCACGATGCGGCGCGGCGCGCCCATGCAGAACACGAAGCTGTCTCATCGCCTGTGCTCCGCAGCCGACTGCGAAGTCGGGTCCGTTCGCGACCCTCATAACTTCTCAACGTCGCCGCTTCGGGTTACGCTCATCGCAACACGCTGACTGGGAGCGACCTGGGTGTAGGGCCAAGAGAGCCGCCGGATGGTGCGAGGCGGTGCCCGAACTCAGCATCGGACACCCTCAAGTGCGGGAAGAGTGGACGCGAGTCCATCTAGAACCCGCCGGTCGTCCCCGTTATCGGACCTGATGAGGCTCGCCACATGGCGAGCGAAGTGTGGTGGCACCACGGTTTCTCCGTCCACACAGAAGACGGAGGCGACCAGTGGAACGCATACGTACCAGCGAACTCGCGCAACACGCCGGTGAGCAAGTGCTGCTGCGCGGCTGGCTGCACCACCGCCGGCTCCTGTCGCAAGTCACCTTCCTCGTGCTCCGCGACGCGTGGGGCACGTGCCAGGTCGTGTCTGCACCCGATGCTTCCGGCGTTGACGAGATCACACCGGAGTCGGCGATCGAGGTAGGTGGTCTTGCCGTCGCTGAGCCGCGAGCTCCGGGCGGAGTTGAGGTGCGCGAGGCGACGGTGCGCGTCTTGTCGTCTGCGGCTGCAGGTCTTCCGTTCGACCTGTTCCGGCCCACGATTGACGCAGCGCTACCCACGCTCCTCGAACATGCCGCCGTCTCGCTGCGCCACCCGCGTCGGCGTGCAGCGTTCCAGCTCATGGACGCCACCGCCGTGGCGTACCGCAGGGCACTGCGCGAGCGAGGGTTCACGGAAGTGTTCACGCCAAAGATCGTTGCGACCGCGACTGAGAGCGGCGCCAACTGCTTCCGCCTCGACTACTTCGGCCAGCCGGCGTACCTCGCACAGAGCCCGCAGTTGTACAAGCAGATGCTCGTCGGCGCGTTCGAGCGCGTGTTCGAGGTCGCGCCGGTCTTCCGGGCTGAGCCCCACGACACCCCGCGCCATCTCAATGAGTACGTCTCGCTCGATGCGGAGATGGGCTTCATCGCTGACCACCACGATGTGATGGCGCTGCTCGGGCAGGTAACGACCGCTATGGCCGACGCGGTGAGCGAGCACGCCGCTGCAGCGCAGGCCGGGGCCCGTCTACCGATCGCGGTGCCGATCGCGTTTCCGAAGCTTCACTTCACCGAGGCCCTCGACCTGCTCACTGGCGAGTTCGGCAGCGCGGTACTGGCCGAGCCTGACCTGGCGCCGGCGCATGAGCGTTGGTTGGGCGAGTGGGCGCTCCGGACACACAACTCCGACTTCCTGTTCGTCGTGGGGTTTCCGATGACGAAGCGTCCGTTCTACACGCACCCCGACCCCGCGCGACCGGCGTACTCCAACAGCTTCGATCTGTTGTTCCGTGGCCTCGAGCTCGCCACCGGGGGCCAGCGGCTCCATCGATTCGAGGACTACGAGACCGCGATGCGCGAGAGGCACATCGACCCCACGCCGTTCGCTGGTTACCTCGAGGCGTTCCGTTACGGCATGCCCGCCCATGGTGGGTTCGCGATCGGCATCGAACGCTGGGTGCAGCAGGTCATCGGCGCGAGCAACCTGCGCGAGACGACACTCTTCCCTCGGGACCTAAACCGGATACTGCCGTGATGGCCACGCCCTTCCTTCCAGGAAGGACCATCGCATGGCGGAACTGCGCGCGCGACGCATCCGGCGACCATCAGCCGTCGTACGCCGCGGCGATGACGGTCGTCCGTGACGAGCCGCACGAGCCAGGCCGCTGACCGGCCCCGTTGAGGCGTCCACGCGCTCGGCCCTGCGGTGAACCCCGGCGTACGCGCGAAGAGGGCTGCGCCATCCTAACGGCGGCGGCCGCCAGCTCTATGCGGACGACCAGCGTGGCGCGTGCGTCCGTGCCACCAACCCGACGCACTATTCGCAACTGAGCCTTTGCGTGCTACATGTCGGAATGGACGAAACTGTGCTCAGCGGTCCGACAGAGAATTCGCAACGCGACAAGAAAAGCCGGCGCTAGGTCTAGCTCGCCACCCTCACGCGCACGCCGAGGCGTTCCTGACGGAACGGGACCTTCGCGCGGCGCTTC
>JANNHF010000242.1:0-38417 GCA_031404235.1 Chloroflexota bacterium | reverse complement strand
TCCTCGTCTTCGCGTATCGGTGTGGCGGCATCTCGCGTGATCGTGTTGTGGGGGCGTCGTATGTTCGAGCGCAGAGAAGGGGAGCCGTTGAACCTCAAGCAGCTCTGGCATGCGGCCCTCGGCGAGCTGCAGCTCGGTCTCACTAAAGCCAACTACGACACCTGGTTCAAGGACACCGCGATCGTTTCCGAAGAGGACGATGTCTATTGCGTCGGTGTTCCGAACGCCTTCGCCCGTGAGTGGCTCGAGAACAAATACCGTCAGCAGGTCCGCGATGCCCTGAGGCACCTCGTCGGCCGCACCGTGGACGTGCGTTTTGTGACGCTCACGGCCGCGTCGGTGCGCTCCGATCGTCCCGTGGCGGCTTCTGGTGGCGCTTCCACCGCGTCGGCATCGCCCGCGTCCGCCCAGGAGCGCCGCGAGGGCTCCGCGGCGGCCCTGCTGAACGCCCGTTACACGTTCTCGACCTTCGTCGTTGGATCGAACAACCGTTTGGCGCACGCGGCCGCCCTGTCCGTGGCCGAGCGTCCCGGCCACAGTTACAACCCGCTGTTCATCTACGGCGGCTCGGGGCTCGGAAAGACGCACCTGATGCACGCGATCGGGCACGCCGTGGTCTCGCGTCATCCGAAGAAACGAGTTGCGTATGCGACGAGTGAGAAATTCACGAACGAGTTCATCAACTCGATCCGAGGGCAGAAGAGCGAGGAGTTCCGCGAGCGGTATCGCCGCATCGACGTCCTCCTCATCGACGACATCCAGTTCCTCACGGGCAAAGAGGGCACACAGGAGGAGTTCTTCCACACGTTCAACGCCATCCACGAGGAGGGGAAGCAGATCGTCCTGTCGAGCGACCGACCTCCCAAGGCCATCGAGCGGCTCGAGGATCGTCTGCGGTCCCGGTTCGAATGGGGCTTGATCGCCGACATCTCTACGCCGGATCTCGAGACGCGCATCGCGATCCTCCGCGCCAAAGCGGAGGCGCAGTCGGTCGCCGTTCCACCACCCGTGATCGACTTCCTCGCCCAACGGATCGTTTCCAACATCCGGGAGCTCGAGGGGGCGCTCACACGCATAGTCGCCTACGCGACCCTGAGCGCCGTACCGGTCACGACGCAGCTCGCCCAGGAGATGCTCCAGAACATCCTGTATAACCCGCGCCAGAAGACCCTTTCGCCCGACCGCATCGTCGAGACGGTCGCGCGCTATTACGGCGTGCCGTCGGAGCAGCTCCGCGGCAAGGCCCGCGATAAGCAGATCGTGCTGCCGCGCCAGATCGCGATGTACCTCATGCGCGAGGAGACGGAGGCGCCGCTGATGCGGATCGGTGAGGCGCTGGGTGGTCGCGACCACTCGACCGTCCTGCACGGCTGCGAGAAGATCGAGCGCGAGATGGCGGAGAACGATGACTTCCGCCGCGACGTGGGAGCTCTCCGGGAGATGCTCTACACCGAGTAGTCGCCCAACTCGCTGCGCTCGTCTGCTAGGCGTGTGCGGTTCGCGCACGCCGCAGTAGTCGAAAACCCCCAGAATTTCCTGGAGTTTCGCAATGGCGCCCAGGTGTGGATAAGCCGCCACTATGTGTGGATAAGCGCACCCATTTGTGGACATGTGTGCGAAAGACATGTTCGGGAAGCCGACGACGGTCAACCCACGAGACAATAAGCCACTGTCCAACACCGCGCTCCCCACACCATCCCATGCCGGTCCACATCTCAGCGGCGACAGCCGCGCACCGCTTCAGCCACGCCCGACTACGTGGCGCGCGACAACAGCATCTCGGAACGCTCATAGTCCACACCACTACTGCTAGTACCAGCGTCTTAATAGATCTTTCGGGAACGTATACGGGAGAACCTTGTGAAGGTCACTTGTCTACAAGAGAACCTCGCGCGTGGACTCCAGATCGCGGGTCGGGCCGTCTCGTCGCGTGGCAGCTTGCCGATACTCGGCAACGTCCTCCTCCGCACCGAGGGCGGTCGGTTGAAGGTCACCGCGACGAATCTCGAGGTCGGGATCAACTGCTGGGTGCCCGCGAAGGTCGATGACGAGGGCGCGATAACGGTGCCGGCGAAGCTCTTCACCGACTTCGTGAATTCATTGCCTGCCGGTCCGACGGAGCTCTCGCTCAACGTCCGCACGAAGACCGTTCATCTACGCCGCGATCCGTACGAAGCGAACTTCAAGGGAATGGACGCCGAGGAATTCCCGATCATCCCGGCGGCCCCGGACAAGCCGACGACGCGCGTGAGCAAGTCCACGCTGCGCCGCATGATCGGCGAGGTCGCGTTCGTCGCGACGACTGACGACAGCCGGCCGGTGTTGACCGGCGTCCTGACCACGCTCGAGGGTGACAAGATCACGATGGCCGCGGCCGACCCATATCGGCTTTCGGTGCGGAACGCGAAGCTCATCGACAAGGTCGAAGGCAAGATCGAGATCATCATCCCCGCGCGCAGCCTGCAGGAAGTGCAGCGCATCATCGACGACAGTGATGACCCGGTCGACATCTTCGTGACGCCGAACGGGAGCCAGGTCATTTTCCATACGCCCGAGGCGGACCTCGTGTCACGCGTCATCGAAGGCCAATTCCCGAACTACCGCCAGGTCATCCCGCAAGGAAAGCCCGCGACGAGGATCGTGGTCCAGCGTGAAGAGCTACTCCAGGCGACGCGGCTCGCGTCGCTGTTCGCGAAGGACTCGGCCAACATGCTCCGCTTCCAAGTGAACCCCGCGGACCACCCACCACTGGTGATCAGCGCGAACGCGGCAGAGGTGGGCGACCAGACGGCGAAAGTGGAGGCGACCGTGGACGGACAGGCGACGACGATCGCGTTCAACTCACGGTTCATCTATGACGCGCTGGGCAGCCTGACAGCTCCCGAGGTCTCATTGGAGCTTGGGGGGCCGCTTGCGCCCGGCGTCGTGAAGATCGTGGGCGACCCGGACTACCTCCACGTGGTGATGCCACTTCGCATTCCGGCCTAGGGAAAGTGCGCGTCTCGACGCTCGCGCTCGAGGAATTCCGCAGCTACGCCCGCGTCGAGCTGCCGCTCCCGCGCGGCGCAGTCGCCTTCATTGGACCCAACGGGGCTGGCAAGACGAATCTGCTTGAAGCGATTCACCTTATCGCGCGCGGCGACTCGCCCCGGGCGCGCGACGATACCGAGATGGTCCGCTGGGGCGCGTCCACGGCACGCGTGCGGACCGAGGTCGATCGCGCGGAAGACCACCGGCGCATCGAGACGCTGCTGTTCTCGCCACCCGAAGGTGAACGCCGGCGGCCGCGGCGATACCTCCTCGACGGCGCGGGTAAGCGCTCTGAGGATGCGGTCGGCGAGCTCGTCGTCGTTGCGTTCTTTCCTGAAGATGTCGAGCTGCTCGGGGCGTCGCCGAGCGCTCGACGCCGGTTCCTCGATGCGATGCTGGGGCAGATCGACCGTCCCCACCGACGCGAGATGCGCGAGCTCCAACGAGTGCTCGAGCAGCGCAATGCCCTCCTGCGCGCGGCGCGCGACGAGCTCGAGATGCCAGAGGACGAGATGGCATTCTGGGACCGCGAGCTCATCCGTCTCTCGGCGGCGATCTCGCTGCGGCGTGCGCGGCTCGTGGACGAGCTCACCGCTCCATTCATCGGCGCGACCGAGCTGTTCACCGGCGCGGAAGGTCTGGCGCTCGCGTATGCGGGGCAGGTGGAGGGCACGACGCTCGAGGAGCGCGCGAGCGCCTACCAGGTCGTGCTGCGCGAGAAACGCGACCGTGAACGGTGGCAGGGGACGTCGCTGGTCGGTCCGCAGCGCGACGACCTTATCGTGACCTCCGCCGGACGCATGCTGCCGTCGTTCGCATCGCGCGGCGAGCATCGCAGCGCGGTCCTTTCGCTCAAGATCGCCGAGGCCGCGTGGCTCGCGTCACGTGTCGGCGAGCAGCCGGTCTTCCTACTGGACGACGTGCTCTCAGAGCTCGACCCTGCGCGGCGGGACGCGCTGGCGCGCGCGATCCCCGACGATGCGCAGGCCCTGCTGACGGCCGCGATCCCCACCGCGCTCCCGGACGTGCTCCGCGAGCGGGCGATGGTCGTGCCGGTGCGGCGTGGGGAGGTCGGATGAGGCCCATCGCGCGTGCGATCCAGTCGACGCTGCGCACGCTTGGGATCGACCGCGCTGTCGCGCGCGCCGACGCAGTGCAGCAGTGGCACGCCGCCGCGACAACGGTGCTGGGCCAGGACGCCGTGAGCACGCGTGCCGTGCGCACCGATGGCGACACGCTGGTCGTCCTGGTCCCGACGGCGCAGTGGGCCGGCGAGATCCGGCTCCGCGAACGCGAGCTTCTGCGAGCCCTCGCGGACCGTGCGCCCGCGAGCCGCATCGCGCGTCTGCGCTGCGTACCCTCGCCGTGAGCCTTCAGGTCTGGGACACTCGCGAGCGATGCCGCAGCTGAGCTTCGTCACGACGGTCGGCAGCACGGCGGACGTGCGAGCAAGCCGTGCCGACGTGATGCTGGTGACCGAGCCGGAGACGGGCGCGACCCTTCGCACGAAGGGCCGGCTTTATCTCCTGTTCGAGGCGTCGCCGCCCGGTCCCGCGGAAAAGATCGCGCGCGAGATCGCCGAGCTTGCGAAGCAGGAGTACTACTACGACCTTTCCGCCGGGATCGAGGTCTCGCTGCGGCGGGCGCTGCGTCAGGCGAACCGTCGCGCCGCCCAGCGGCTGCGCGAGCAGCGCGGTCCCATCACGCTGCACTGCGCGTGCGCTGTCGTCGTGAACAACGAGCTGTATACGTCGCGCATCGGCGGCGCTCAGGTCTTCCTCGTGCGTCGCGCTCGACTGTTCCTTCCCGGCGATGAGCCGGGCGAGCTCGCCGACTTCGTCCATAGAACGACGACGCGCGAGGCCGCTTCGCTCGGAGCGGACGCGGACGTGCTGCCGAAGGTCTGGCGACAGTCGATCGAGGCCGGAGACACCGTCATCCTCGCGAGCGCCGCGCTCGTTGACGGCCTCGGCGCCGAGGCGCTGAAGAGCGCGGCCGTCACGCTCCATCCCCGGTCCGCCGCCGAGCACATCCACAACCGGGCCGTCGCGGACGGCGTCGCGGGCAGCGACGCCGCGATCTTCATCGAGATCGCTCAGTCGACGGGTGGCGCCCTCCGTCTCGCTCCGGAGCCACCGCCGATCCTGCGGCCGGAAGACGTCGCGCTGGCGGAGACCATCCGGTCGCGCCTCGATGAGCTGATGCTGATCCCACGGAAGGTCGTCCGGCTGCTGCTCGGCGCCACGACGCCGGTCAAGGCGGCCGCGACGAAGAGCGTCGCGGTGGGGCTCGAGCTCATGCCAAAGCGCGGGGCGGCGCTGCCGCGGCATCCCGACACGGCGCGTTCTCGCTCGCGGCGGCAGCGACGCGCGATGACCACGATGGCGGTACTCCTTCTCGTCGCGGCCACCGGCGTCGGCGCCCTGGCCTACCGCGACTATGAGTCGACCCGCGCGAGCCGGGAGTACCAGCTCGCCATCGTGAACGCCGAGGACCTCATCGCGTCGGCGCACCGCCTGGTCGACCGCAAGCCGCCAGACCTGGAAGGGGCGCGTGATCGGCTGGCGCAGGCAACGGAAAAGCTCGACGAGGCCGGCCGCTCGCCGTACGCGGACGGCGAGCACATCGCGGCGCTGCGCGCCGACACCGCGGCCCTGGGCGACCGGATGGACGGCGTGATCCTGGACCTCGCCCGCTTCGCCTCCGGGTCCAAGCTCTCACAGGTCGTCGGCAACGTGAATGGCCTGTACGTCACGGATGCCGGCGCGGGACGGCTCTGGCGCGTGTTCGGCGATCCGATCCAACAGGGCCCGGTGCTCCAGCGCGGGGTCAAAGGCGTCGGCTCGCCGGTCCTGATCGCGCTCCAGGACTTCGCGCTCTACTCGCTCGACGACGCCCGCAAGCTCTGGCGGGCCGAAGGCGACCAGGTCGCCGACGTCACGCCCGCCGAGCACGAAAAATGGAGGACGCCGACGGCGCTCTCGGTGTTCGCGAGCAATCTGTACGTCCTCGACAGCGAAACGGGCCAGCTGTGGAAGCACGAGTCGAACGACGGCGCGCGGTTCGGCCCGGCCATCGGGTATCTCGCGACGCCTCTCGCTCCGAACACTGCGCGGGCGCTGGCCGTCGACGGGGACGTGTGGATCGTGACCTCGGCTGGCGACCTGCAGCGTTTCCGGCGTAACGCGTTCACCACGACCGCTGCGCGGATCGACTTCGTCCCTCGCTGGGAGGGGACCGCGCCGCGCGCCAACGCGATCCAGGCCATCGATGTGCAGCGATCCATCTATCTGCTCGACTCAGGCGGAAAGCTCGTCGTCCAGCTGACTCGCGACGGTCGCGAGCTCGCGAGGTTCGCGCTCCCGCCCGGGCTGCCGGCGGCCGCGAGCTTCTACGTCTCGGAGTCTCTGCAGGTCGCCTACACACTCCACGGGACGAAGATCGTCGTAACGAGCATCGCGCGTTGATCCCGCTACGGGGTGGGAATCCCGTACGGGGCGTGCCGATCGTCAACCGCCTCCTCCTGGCGGTGAACCTCGTGGCCTGGATCTACGTCGTGTACCTCACGCGCCAGCCCGGCGCGCTCGAAGCGTTCTTCGACCGCTACTCGTTCGACTGGCTGGAGTTCACGGGGCGCATCGCCGCGGGCGATCTCGGCGCGACCACGCTGGTGCCGATCGTCTCCCACATGTTCCTGCACGGCGGCTGGCTGCACTTCCTTGGGAACATGCTCTACCTCTGGATCTTCGGCGATAGCGTCGAGGACCGGTTCGGCAGCGCGCAGTACCTGATCTTCTACGTGCTGTGCGGCATCGTCGCGGCGATCGGGCAAGGGCTCATCTCCGCTGGGCCGATGGTGGGCGCATCCGGCGCGATCGCCGGGGTGCTCGCGGCCTATCTGCTCATGTTCCCGACGGCGCGCGTCTCGACACTCGTTTTTCTGGGGCTGTTCATCACCATCGTGGAGCTGCCCGCGCTGGTCGTCATCGGAATGTTCATCGTGCTCCAGGTCATCGAGGGCATCGCGGAGTTGCGCGTGGCCGGACACGCGGCCACCCAGCACATCGCGTATTTCGCGCACCTCAGCGGCTTCGCCGCAGGACTCCTGCTGCTGGTGTTCTTCCGCCGCACCGGCGCGGCACGCCGTGAGCGCTTCGGATGAGGCGGACTCAGGCGACCGCGACCGGAATGGCGTTAGCCTAGGACGATGCTCGTCCCGTGCACCATCGAGTCGGTCCGAGTACATGTCCTCACAGGCCAGCACGTTGTCCTGCTGCAGGCCAAGGAGACCAATCGTCTTCTTCCGATCTGGATCGGCCCGGACCAGGCGCACAGCATCGCCACGCGCATCGCGGGCATCGCGAGCGAACGACCACTGACCCACGATCTGATGATGGATGTGATCACCAAGCTCGGCGTCGAGATCACACGCATCGTCGTCAAGGATCTCGTCGCCGACGACAACGGTGGCGGCGTGTTCCACGGCAGCCTGTTCCTGCAGCTGGGCGAGCGCGAGGTCGAGATCGACTGCCGTCCGTCCGATGCGATCGCGCTTGCGGTGCGCTGCGAAGCTCGCATCCTCGTGTCAGACACGGTGCTCGACCGATCGGCGATCTCAGCGGAGAACGAGGACGACGACAACATCGCGGTGTTCAAGGAGTTCATCCAGTCGCTCCCCGACGACCCGCCGGGGCAGAGCAACAGCTAAGACGACCAGCCGTGAGCGCGTCTCCTCGCCGCAGGCGAGAGATCGAGCTAAAGCGGTAGGCCCCAAAGCCGCAGGCGCAGGCGCAGTAGATCGCGGATCGCGCGCAGGATCACCTTCGGTTGCTGGCCCTTCGCCTTGCCCGCGGTCCTCGGGTAATGAGGCACCCCGACCTCGCGGGTCCGGATGCCGGCGCGCCGCAGCGTGATCAGCAGCTCGGCTGAGAAGAAGGCGCCGTTCGAGCGGACGCGGTCCAGCGGCACGCGCGCGAACACCTCGCGGCGGAACAGCTTGAACGCGCAGTCGACGTCGCGGAAGCCGCCAAAGAACAGCACCCGGATGACACGGTTGTAGACCCACGCGACGAAGCGAGCCCGCGGCGGATCCTGGCGCTTCAGGCGGTAGCCCATCACCGCGTCCACGCCGTCGATCGCGCCGATGAGCCGTGCGATATCGGCGATGTCGAACTGGCGGTCGCCGTCGGTGAAGAAGATGAAGTCCTTCCGCGCGGAGACGAGACCGGAGCGCACGGCGCCTCCGTAGCCGCGCCGCGCCGGATGGTGAACGACGCGGACACGCGGGTCCGCGTTCGCGAGGCCGTCCGCGATCGCGCCGGTCCGATCGGTGCTGCCGTCGTCGATGATGGTGACCTCGATGTCGTCCGCGAAGCGCGGCAACACGGTGAGGGCGTCGCGCACCACGGCTTCGACGTGATCTTCCTCGTTGAGCGCCGGAAAGAAGAACGAGAGGCTCCCTAGTCGTGCGGACAACGCAGCGCAAGGTTAGCGTGTTGCGTCGGGATGACGTGGAGCGACCGCACGATCGCGATCGCGCTCGCGGCGGCAGCCGTCGCGGTGTACCTCGTCGCCGGGCTGGGTCTGCTGACCGACTACGACTATTACGGCCGGCTGGCGCAGGCATTCTTGCAAGGCCAGTGGTCGCTGACCGAAGCCCCGCCCTGGCTGAACGAGCTCGTGCCGTGTGGGACGGAGCGGTGGTGCGTGGTCTATCCACCGCTGCCGGCGATCCTCGCGGTGCCCTTCGCGGCCGTACTGCCAACGGCCTTGGCGCAGGTGCTCATCTCGCGCGTCGCTGGCGGCGTCTCCACCGGCATCCTGTACCTCGGGCTTCGGGCGTTCGGCGCGCCACGCCTTGTGGCGTTCACCGGGGCGCTCCTCTCGACGCTCGGGACCACGCTGCTCTTCTCGAGCGTCGACGGACGTGCCTGGTACGCGGCGCATGCCGTCGCGATGCCATTCCTGTGCGCTGCCTTCATGTTCGCGGCGCGCGGCGAGCGCGCTTGGCTCGTCGGCGTCTGTATCGGACTCGCGGCGCTCGCTCGCCTCCCCGTCGCCGCCGCGGCTCCAGCGCTCGCGCTGCTCCTCGCGCGGCGTTCAGGAGCGCCGTATCCGCGCTCGCTCGCGGGCGTCGTGCTGGGTGGCATCCCCTTCGCGCTCGTCTACGTCGGCTATGACCTGCTGCGCTGGGGCTCGTTGTTCGATTCGGGATACGTGCAGCTCACGCAGGGCGATGTCTTCTTCACACGCGGCCTCTTCTCGCCGTTCTATCTGCCGCGACACATCTACGCGATCTTTCTCGAGCCACCCGATCTGGTCGAGGGAACACCGTTCTTCCTGCGACCGCGCGGCATCGGCACGGCGCTGTTCCTGTCCACGCCGGCGCTGCTCTGGCTCTTCGCCGGCCTCCGCGCCGTGCGTCGTGACGTGGCCGCCGCCGCGGTCGCCGCCGCCGCGCTCCTCGCCCTCCTGCCGGACGTGCTGCACGGGACCGTCGGGTTCCAGCAGTTCGGCTATCGCTTTTCGCTCGACGCCCAGCCCTTCCTCATCGCGCTCGCGGTCGTGGGTGACGCGCGGCGCGGCGGCACGTGGCGTTCGCGCCCGTCGTTGCTGTTCGTCGCGGTGGTGACGGCGTCGGTCGTCATCAACGTCTACGCGATGGTCGCGATCACGCGGTTCGATTACTGGCAGTGACGCAAGCCGAGCGGTCGGTTCGCGACGACCGGCGCGCGCATCTCGCGATCGCCGGGCTCATCGCCGTGGGGGTCGCCGTGCGGCTCCTCGCTCTTCGCTCGCCGGGTTTCCCCAGCGACGTCGGCACCTTCCAAGCCTGGGCCGAGCACATGGTGCAGGTCGGACCCGGGGCGTTCTATGCGCCCGACTACTTCAGCGACTACCCGCCGGGATACCTCTATGTCCTCTGGTTCTTCGGCGCCGTCTTCGATGGCGAGCTGCTCCGCCTCGCCGTGAAGGCCGCGAGCATCCCGGCCGACATCGCGATCGCGGCGGGCGCGACGATGCTCGCGTGGCGTCACGCCGGACGGGGCAGCGGGGTGGTGGCCGCCGGCCTCTGGTCGCTGCACCCGGGCGCGATCTTCGCCGGCCCGTACTGGGGACAGATCGACGCGGTCGGCTCGCTTCCGCTCTTCGCGGCGCTGGTGGCCGCCGGGCGCGGCCGCTGGGCGACGGCCGGGGTGCTCGCCGCGGTCGCGGCGATGATCAAGCCGCAGTTCGGCATCGGCGCCGTCGTTCTCGGTGCTGCGGTGCTCATCGAGCTGATCCGCTTAGGCCGCTGGCAGCCGCTGGCCCGCGTGGGCATCGCGGGCGTCGTAACAGCGCTAGCGCTCGGGCTGCCGTTCCGCGCCGGACCCGCCGAGCTCTTCGACCTCGTGAAGAAAGCATCCGAGACGTACCCGTACACCTCGCTGTACGCGTTCAACGTCTGGTCGATCATCGGTGACTTCTGGGGGGCGGATGCCGCCTTCGTCGGCTACGGCGTCGTGCTGCTGGTGGCGGGACTCCTTCTCGCCTGCGTGCCGCTCTGGCGACGTCGCGACACGGCGACGTTCCTCGCCGCCGGAGCGATCGCCGCCTGCGCGTTCTACTTCCTGCCGACTCGCGCGCACGAGCGCTATCTCTTCCCGGCGTTCGTGCTGTTGCTCCCGCTCGCGGCGGTGCGCGTGCGGCTTCTTTGGCCGTACCTCGTGCTGTCGCTTGCCTTCGCGCTCTCGTTGTACTTCGCCTTCACGCGCTACGGGCAGAACGACCTGAAGTCGCCGCCGTGGCTCGAGGCCTCCCTCTTCTCGCGCAACGGTCAGATCCTGATCGCGCTCGTCATGCTCGCCACCGCCGGCCTCTTCGTGTGGCGGCTCGTGCGTGGCGAAGCGCGTCTCGAGCCCTCACGCAGCGTTGTCATGCCCACGCCGCCGCTCGCAGTCGAGCCGCGCGCCGCGTGGCGCCTTCCCGCGGCGCTGGCGAAGGGACGCGCGCCGACCCGGCGCGACCTGAGCGTCGCGCTGCTCGTCACGCTGGCGGTGCTGCTCACGCGCGGCTATCGGCTCGACCACCCGCGGGACATGTACTTCGATGAGGTCTACCACGCACGCACCGCGTTCGAGCTCCTCGCGCAGCGTGATCCCTACGAGTGGACGCACCCGCATCTCGCGAAAGAGATCATGGCGCTCGGGATCCTCGCGTTCGGCGATGACCGCGTCGTCGGCCGCGAGTCAGTGCCGCTTCCGAACCTCGGCGCGTTCGCCGTCGGCGGGGACGGCACCCGTGCCTTCGCAACATCGGACGGCGACATCGCCCTTCGCCCGCGCGACGGCACCGTGCGCAGCCTCGTGATCGGCGCGCGCGGCATTCGCGCGATGGTCCTCGACGGCGAGCGCATCCTCTGGGTCACCGACACGGAGCTCTTCGAGAATCCAGTGACGGAGCCGCCGAGCAACTTCCGGATGCCGCGCGCAACGCTTCCCGTGACCGGGCCGATCACGTCGCTGTTCGTGTCCGGCGGCCGCGTCGTGGTCGCGACCGCGTCGGGCGTCGCGATCTACACGGCGATCGACGCGCCTCCCGTCATGTCACCCGTAGGCGGCGTGGCTGCGACCTCGAACAAGGAGGGGACCGAGCTCTACGTTCTCGACGCGCGCGGCGACGTCCACGTCGTCGATCCCACGACGGGAGGAGAGACGCGGCAGCTGCCGGGCGGCGGGCCGGGGCGCGCCATCGCGTATGCGCAGGCGCCGAACCGCCTCTTCGTGGCGCGCGCAGACACGGCGGCGATCGATTTCTACGAGCTGCCGAGTGGCCAGCGCGGATCGGTGCCACTTGCGAACGCGCGGACCGGCGCGTTCTCGTCGGGAGCCACCGCTCTCGCGGTGGTCCCAAGGACGCAGTTCCTGTACGCGCTGGCCGAAGGTCGGGTCGTCGTGATCGAGGTCCACGGCGCTTCGCCGTTCGCGGCGATACCGGTATCGGGTTCGCTCGTCGGCATCGACAACGACGAGGACAAGCTTCTCGTCGCCGGCTCCGCCGGCATCGAGCGCATCGAGACCGGACGCCACGCCCTGGCATGGCGCCTCCCCGGGGTCGCGAGCGCCGCGATCCTCGCGTTCTTCCTCGTGCTGCTCGCGCGCCGGCTCTTCGCCTCGCCCGTCACCCCGTGGCTCGTAGGCGCGGCGGTGTTGCTGGACGGATCGATGTTCGCTCAGGCGCGCATCGGCATGAACGACATCTACGTGACGACCTTCCTGGTCGCCGCGTGGTACTTCATCGTCGCCGCGCACGGCGGGGCAGGGGCCGCGGTCGGCGAGCCGCGGCGAGCGTGGCGGCGCTCCGCCGTCGTCGATCTCGTGCTGGCGGGCGTGCTGCTCGGGCTCGCCGTCGCCTCGAAGTGGGCGGGCGTGTACGCCCTCGCCGGCGTGTTCTTACTCGCAGTCGCGGCGACCGCGCACGCGTACCAGCGCGATCGTGCCGGCACGGGCGGGCCGCTGGACCTCCTGGGGGCACGGGGCGCGAACGCGGCACTTCTCTTCGCGTGCTTCGCGGTGATCCCGCTTGCGATCTACCTGGCGAGCTACATCCCGGCCTTCGGCGGGCCGACGGCGCCCTACGGCTGGAATCTGTGGGAGCTCACGCAGCAGATGTACTGGTATCACAGCTCGCTCACCGCGCCGCACTGTGCCGGGTCACCATGGTGGAGCTGGCCGCTCGCTCTCAAACCCGTCTACTGGTACTTCGGCGCGAGCACCGGCGGCACCAATGGCTACATCTACGACGCCGGGAACATCGTCCTGTACTGGGCGGCGCTTCCCGCGGCCGCGCTCAGCGTCGCGCTCGCGATCCGCCTCCGGTCGTGGTCGCTCGCGGTCCTCTCGCTCGCGATGCTCGCGCAGTTCGTCGCGTGGATCCCCATCTCACGCGTGCTCTTCTTCTACCATTTCTTCACCGCGCTCCCGTTCTACCTGTTGTGCCTCGCCGCGATGCTCGCGGTGCTGTGGGAGCGTCGTCGGAAGGCGGTTCTCGCGTTCCTCGGCGTCTGTGCGGCCGCGTTCGTCATCTTCTATCCCTATGTGTCGGGGGTCCCGATCCCCGGCGAGCTCGGGAGCATCTACGAGATCCTTCCGACCTGGCACTACGACCCGACGTTCTATCCCACCGATTCGTGCCCCACGCCGATCAGCGCAAACCCGCTCGCGGCGGCGACGGTCGGCGTGGCCTGGGTGATCGAGGGAGCCGTGGTCCTCGGCGCGGTGGCCGTCGCGATGGGCCTGCCGCTCGCGCGACGGCTGCTCGACCGCCTCGGTCTCTAGGGGCTTGCGCTCGGGGTCGGCGTCGGTCCCAGCGTTGGCGATGGACTCGGCGACGGCGAAGGCGACGGCGACGGCGACGGCGATCCGGTCGGCGTTGGTGAGGCGGACATGCTCGGAGCTTCGGTCGCGCTCGGACCGGCGGTGCTGACCGCGAAGAGGACCGCGATGGCACCGCCGACCGTGACCAAGATGAGGAGCGCGAAGACGACGAATGCAACGGCGCGGCCCGCGGTGAGGGCCAACGTCGCGGGCCGTCCCGGCGCGTGAAGCACGACGGTCACGTTGTCCTGTCCGCCGCGCGCATTCGCGAGATCGACCAGCGCGTTCGCGGCGACACGCACGTCCTCACCGCTCGCGGCCCTGGCGATCTCCTCGGGCGTGACATGACGCGTGAGACCGTCACTGCAGAGCAGCAGCCGGTCTCGCGGGCGAAGGCCCTCGACGAAGATGTCGGGCTGGATGCCGCGCCTGTCGCCCGCGAAGCGCGTGATCGCGTGCTCCATTGCCCCTGAGTGATCTTCGGTGAGCTGGCGGCAGATACCGTCGCGGATCAGGTACGCGCGACTGTCGCCGAGGTTGGCGATGATGGCCTGATCCGCGCGCACCACGGCCGCCACGATCGTCGTCGCGGCGTCGGGGTGGCCCGAGGTCCCCGCGGCCCGCAGCACGGCCGCGTTCGCATCGCGCATGGCCTCCGCGAGCGCGTCACTGGTCGCCTGCTCCGGTGGCGCGCCGAAGAACCGCGCGCCGAGCTCGGCGAGCGCGGCGTCCGCGGCGATCTCGCCACCACTCGATCCACCGACGCCATCCGCCACGGCGAGGAGCGTGATGCCCTGCTCCTCGCGCACGAGATAGCGGTCCTCGTTGCCCTCCCGGACGCGGCCGGTATCGGTCTTCACACCGGTCGCCACGCGCTTCAGTCGTCCTTCGACTTATCGCCGCAGGTGCCGCCCGGTCTGCCTGGTGGCGGGCCCACGAGGAACAGTCGGGCGGTCGCGCCCGGCTGCATGGCCGTGCCGGGCTGAGGCTCCTGTCGCGCGACGCTGCACGCCTGTCCCCGCGCCGCCGGATCCACCTGCCACGGCACCGGAGACCGGTACCCGGCCGCGATGAGGAGCCTGGCCGCTTCTTCCACGCTCTTGCCGACGACGTTCGGCGTGACGCGGGCCGCAGCCGACGCCGGGGGACCGGTCGTGGGACGGACGTCCGCCGTGCGGCCCTGGAGCGATGCGAAGACCGCGAGCGTCGCGATGAGCACGGCCGCGATGGCCATGAGCGCGATCGTCGTGTCGACGCGGAACTTGCGCCGGCCCGCGCCGGGAAGCGGTCGCCCGACGGGTTGCAGGACACTGGTCGCGTCGTCGCGCTGTGAGGCCGCGAGCAGATCGCGCGCGAACGCCCCAGCGCTCGCGTAGCGGCCCTGCGGATCCCGCGCGATGGCCTTTGCGACGACGCGATCGATCTCGTCGTTGATGCCGACGCGCGCCGACCGCAGCGACGGCGGAGTCCCATCCAACCGCACGCGGAGCAGGTCCTCGGTATCCATCTCCGCATTCGGAGGCCGGCCCGCGATGAGCTCGTATGCGACGAGGCCCAGGCTGTACACGTCGCTGCGCTCGGTGGGCGCGCGGCCCTCGATCCGCTCGGGCGCGATGTATCGCGCGGTACCGATGAGCTCATGCTCCCGCGGTCCGCGCGCCGCGCGGGCGATGCCGAAGTCCGTGAGCTTCGCCCTTCCCTGCTGGTCGACGATGACGTTCGCCGGCTTCACGTCGCAGTGGATGACGCCTGCTTCGTGCGCCGCATCGAGGGCGGACGCGACCTGCGCGACGATGCGCGCGGCCTCGTGTGGGCGCAGCGGGCCACGGTCGGCGACAACGTCGCGCAGGGTCCGTCCGCGCACGAGCTCCATGACCATGAACGCGTCGTCTCCGTCGCGGCCCTCGTCGAAGACCGTCACGACGTTCGGGTGCAGGACCGACGCGGCGCGCCGCGCCTCATCCGCGAAGCGCTCGCGGAACGCAGCGTCGGCCTTCGCGCCGAGGATCTTTATCGCCACGTCACGATCGAGCCGCTCGTCGCGCGCCTGCCACACCTCGCCCGCGCCGCCCTCGTCGATCCGCCGGGCGAGACGGTACCGGCCGGCGAGCAGCCGGCCCTCCGTCGCGCCCTCGCGCCGGGTGGCCGCGCGCTCGCCGGGTGGCATGTCCTTCATCGTCGCAGGCTCAGACCAGCGCCATCAGCGCGCTGAGCGCGTCTTCGTACACGTTGTCGTTCCCGACGATCGCGAGCTCCTCGCCCAGCAGCTCGCGAATGCCGACGGGTGGAAGCGGCACGACGCGTTCCGAGCGCACCGCTCCGTCGACGATCACGGTCGCTGTTGCGTGGCGATCGTCCGGCGCGCGCTTGATGACGAACTCGGCCGTCCGGCGCCCGGCCGTGGACTGGATGCGGACGCCGGACACGTCACCGGCGTCAAGCCCGCGCTCGAAGCGTGGTCGGAGCCGCACCATCACCGGGGCACGGTCCGCGCGTCGCATGCGGAAGAGGAGACCGCCCGCCTCCGACGGGGCGAGGGCCTCGACCGGCTGCCAACCGAGACGTGACGCGAGCCAGCCGAGGAGCAGCAGCGCCTGTGAGGGATGGATGTCGCGCCCGTCCATGTCCACGGCGAAGCCGGCGCGTATCCCCGTGATGCCGTCCAGGAACGGTCGCCAGGCCGGCACGTCGAAGAACTGCGCGATGAGCTCGCGCCAGTGGGTAAGCCTGGCCCAGTTGAGATCGGTGATGCCAACGCCGGACGGGCGGAGGCGCGCGACATCCGCGATCCGCGGCAGCGTGCGATCCGGACGGGCGAAGTCGGCCGAATCGACGATGAAACGGTCTGCGAGCTTCACGAGATCGTCGAGGTGCCGCGCGTCACTGGGCGGTGTCCCGGTCCACCAGAGGAACACCGGCAGGTCCGGCACCAGCAGCGGGATGACGACGCTTGCGACGCGCTCGTCGAAGTCACCGCGCACGCGCGCGAGGATCTGCTCGTACAACACCGGCTGCGCGCCGTCACCCTGTGGGACGTGACAGTGGAGGCGCACGGACGCCAGGACGCCCTCACGGTCCCGATCGCCCAGCACGACGATGCCGCGCGAGGGATGCCGAAGAGCGAGAGCGGAGATCGTCCGTGCGGCACGGCGCGCATGCACCTCGCGCTCGGCGTACACGACAAGATTGAGCACCGACGCGCGCGCCAGCGTGAGACCGCGCTCCTTGGCCTGCGCCACCGCGGCGCGGCGCAGTCGAGCGAGCTCGTGCTCGAGTGCGGCGATCCCTGTCGCCTCAGCGCCCCAGAACCCTTCGTCGATCACGGCCGCCGCCACGCGCGGCCGTCGCGCTCGATGAGCGCATCGGCCTGCTCGGGCCCCCACGAGCCTGCAGCGTACGTCGCGAGGCCCTGACGGCCCTCGTGCCAGCCCGCAAGGATCGGGTCGACGAAGGCCCACTGCTGCTCGACCTCGTCGCGGCGCGTGAAGAGCGTGGCATCGCCGCGCAGCGCGTCGAGGATCAGCGTCTCGTACGAATCCGGCGCATCGACCATGAACGACTCGCCGTATCCGAAGTCCATGTTCACCGAGCGGATGCGAAGGCCCTGTACCGGCACCTTCGCACCAAAGGTGAGCGAGATCCCTTCGTCCGGCTGAATGCGGATCACGAGCTCGTTGGCCTCGAGTCCATCCGATGCCTCGCGGGTGAAGATCCGGTGCGGCGCGACGCGGAAGCGGATGGCGATCTCCGTGGAGCGCTTCGGCAGCCGCTTGCCGGCGCGGATGTAGAACGGAGTGCCTTCCCAACGCCAGTTGTCGATGAAGCACTTGAGTGCGACGAACGTCTCGGTCTGCGAATCGGGCGCGACGTCGTGCTCGTCGCGGTAGCCGGGAACGCGTTCGCCGCCGATGAACCCGGGGCCATATTGGCCACGCACGGTGAGCTCGCCGGTCTTGTCCGAGGGGATCCGCCGCAGGGCGCGTAGGACCTTGACCTTCTCGTCTCGGACCGAGCGGTCGTCGAATGCCGCCGGTGGCTCCATACCCACGAGCGCGAGGAGCTGCAGGAGGTGGTTCTGCACGATGTCGCGCGTCGCTCCGACGCTGTCGTAATAGCCGGCCCGTTCTTCGATGCCGATCGATTCGGCGGCGGTGATCTGCACGTGGTCCACGTATTGGCGCGTCCAGATCGGCTCGAAGATGCTGTTCGCGAAACGCAACACGAGGAGGTTCTGCACTGTCTCCTTGCCGAGGTAGTGATCGATGCGGAAGACCTCGTCCTCGCGGAAGACCTCCTGCACGACGCTCGTGAGCTGCATGGCACTCGGCAGGTCGTGACCGTACGGCTTCTCCACCACCACGCGTGACGATCCGCGCTCCCCGCGCAGGCCGTGCGCGCCGATCGCGCGGATGATCGGCTCGTACGCCGCCGGCGGCGTCGCGAGGTAGAACAGGCGATTGCCGTTCGCACCGATCTGCGCGTCAACTCGGGCGAGCACATCTCGCAGATCGTCGTAGCTGCGGTCGTCCGGCGTCGGGACGTAGTGGATCGACCGCGCGAACGTCCCCCAGACCTCCTCGCTGATCGGGCGGGTGCGGCTGAATTCGGCGACCGCGTCGTGCAGCTCGTCGCGGAATGCGTCTGTTGTCATCCGGCGGCGAGCAGACCCGATGACGGCGAAGCTCGCCGGCAGGAGATGCTGAAGCGCGAGGTTGTACAGCGCCGGCATGAGCTTGCGCGCCGTGAGATCGCCGGAAGCGCCGAATATCACGAGGCACGCGGGCTCCGGCGTGCGCGCCAATCTGAGGCCTTCGCGTAGCGGATTCGTGAGGGTGACGGTCACGATCGCGACCCGCGCCGGCGTGGGGCGGAATCGCGGCGGATCGATGCTCGGCTCACTTCTTGACCGCGTGCCCGCCGAATTGGTTGCGCAGCGCCGCCGCCACCTTCATCGCGTAGGAGTCGTCCTGGCGTGAAGTGAAGCGCGCGAACAGTGAGTGCGCGAGGACGGTGACGGGGACGTCGTGCGCGATCGCCTCCTGGATCGTCCAGCGTCCCTCACCCGAGTCGGCGACCCAGCCTTTGATGTTGGCGAGGTCGGGGCCCTCCTGCTCGAACGCGCGCTCGGCGAGCTCGAGGAGCCAGGAGCGTACGACGCTGCCCTGCAGCCACACGCTGGTGACGCGCTTCATGTCGATCTTGAATTCGCTCGCGTGGATGAGCTCGAAGCCTTCGCCGTACGCCTGCATCATCCCGTACTCGATCCCGTTGTGGACCATCTTGATGAAGTGCCCCGCGCCGCTCTTCCCGAAGTGCGCCCAGCCGTTCGGCGGCGCGAGCGTGTCCAGCGCCGGCGTGACGCGCTCGACGGCGCGCGCCTCGCCCCCGACCATCATGCAATAGCCGTTCTCCAGACCCCACACACCGCCTGAGACGCCCACATCCAGAAGATCGAAGCCAAGCGCGGCGTACTTCTCGGCGCGCCGGATCGAATCGCGGAAGTACGAGTTGGCGCCATCGACCAGCACGTCGCCCTTGCTCGCGTACCGCGCGAACTCATCAAGCGTGTGATCGGTCGCCTCGCCAGCGGGCACCATCGACCACAGGACGCGCGGCGGCCGCAGCTGCCGGGCCATCTCCTCGATCGTGTAGGCCCCTGCGGCGCCGCCGGCCTTCGCCTCGTCCACCGGCCCGTTGCTGCGATTGCCTGCGACGACGCGGTGCCCGCCCCGGACCAGCCGCGTGACCATGTTGCCGCCCATTCGGCCCAGGCCGTAGAGCCCGATGTCCATGCGTCACCCCCGTGGTGTGCCCGAGGATATCGGTCCGAGTGGTCTTCCTGCGGTACCGTTGGGTCGATGGCGACCGTGAGCAAGGCCGCGACGCGCCTCGATCTATACCGCTCGCTGGCGCGTCAGCTGCGCGCGGACAGCATCCGGTGTTCGACCGCGGCCGGTTCGGGCCACCCGACTTCGTCACTGTCCGCGGCCGATCTCATGGGGGTGCTGCTCGCCGGTCATCTTCACTACGACTTCCAGCGTCCGGAGCTACTGGCGAACGATCACCTCATATTCTCCAAGGGTCACGCGTCGCCGCTGGTGTACGCGATGTTCCGAGCCGCGGGCGCGATCGACGACGCGGAGCTCCTGACCTTCCGGAAGTTCGGATCGCGGCTCGAGGGCCACCCGACGCCGATCCTTCCCTGGGTCGACGTCGCGACCGGCTCCCTTGGACAGGGCCTTCCGATCGCCGTCGGCGTCGCGCTTGCGGGCAAGCGGCTCCTGAAGGCGCCGTTCCAGGTGTGGGTCGTGGTCGGCGACAGCGAAACGGCCGAGGGGTCGATCTGGGAAGGTTTCGATCTCGCGGGACACGAGCGCCTGGGGAACGTGACGGCGATCATCGACGTCAATCGACTCGGCCAGCGTGGGCCGACCGAGCTCGAATGGGACACGGATGCCTACGCGGCGCGAGTCCAGGCGTTCGGCTGGGTCCCGATCGTCATCGATGGCCACGACCTCGCGCAGATCGACGACGCGCTCGGTCGCGCTCGTTCCGCGTCGCGCCCGACGGCGATCATCGCGCGCACCGTGAAGGGCAAGGGAGTCTCGTTCCTCGAGGACAAGCCCGGGTGGCACGGAAAGACGCTCGACGCGGAACAGGCGAAGCAGGCGCTCGCGGAGATCGGCGCCGAACCGTCGCACACGTTCGACGTTCCCAGCCCGCCGGACTGGCGGCCCGCGCCCATCTCGCCGCCGAAGGCGCCCGATCTCGTGCGCTATACCGAGCCGACCGCGACCCGCAAGGCCTACGGCGAAGCCCTAGCCGCTCTCGGCGCGGCGCGCGCCGACGTCGTCGTGCTCGACGCGGAGGTCAGCAACTCGACGCACGCCGAGGACTTCAAGAAGACCGCTCCCGATCGTTTCTTCGAGATGTACATCGCCGAGCAGCGGATGGTCGCGGTCGCGGTCGGGATGCAGGTCGTCGGATTCGTACCGTTCGCGTCGACGTTCGCGGCCTTCCTGACCCGCGCATACGACTTCATCCGCATGGCCGCGATCTCGCGAGCGAGCATCCGTCTTTCCGGCTCCCACGCCGGAGTCTCGATCGGTGAGGACGGTCCGTCGCAGATGGCGCTCGAGGACCTCGCCATGATGCGTGCCGTTCACGGCAGCACCGTGCTGTATCCGTGCGACGCGAATCAGACCGCGAAGCTCGTCGCGGCGATGGCCGACCAGCGCGGCATCTCCTACATCCGCACGACGCGCGAGAAGACGCCGATCCTGTACCGGCCGGACGACGAGTTCCCGATAGGCGGCAGCCGCATCGTGCGCGGCGGAGGCCCTGAGGATCGCGTGACGGTGGTAGCCGCGGGCATCACCGTGCACGAAGGAGTGAAGGCCGCGGACGAGCTCGCGAAGGCTGGAATGAACATACGGCTCATCGACGCGTACTCGGTGAAACCGCTGGACACGCGCGGCATCGCGAAAGCCGTACGCGAGACCGCCGGCCGCCTCGTCATCGCTGAGGACCACTGGGCCGAGGGTGGCCTGGGAGAGGCGGTCGTTTCGGGCCTGGTCTCGCTGGGCGTGAAGGATGTCGCCCTCCGGCATCTCGCGGTCCGCGACATGCCGACGTCGGGCAAGCCGACCGAGCTCCTCGAGGCGGCCGGCATCGCGGCCCGCGACATCGTTGCCGCGGTACGCGCCCTGCTCGCATAGCCGTGCGACGAAAGCTGTCGCTCACCGCGCTTTCACTCGTCGCCGTGGCGTCGGTCTGGTTGGTCGACCTGCTGAGCGGGCCCGACATCGGCTTCTCGCTGTTCTATCTGATCCCGGTCGTCGTCACGTCCTGGTACGTCGGCCGCGGTCCCGGTGTGATCCTCGCGGTCGCTGGCGCGGTCGCGTGGCTCCTGGCCGATACGGTGAACCGCGGCACCGTGTCGATGGGGGCGTCCACCTGGAACGGCTTCACACGCCTGGTGATCTTCATCGCCATCGCGCTCTTGCTCGATCGGCAGCGCACCAGCTCCGCGCGCCTTGCCGTGGTCGATCGGCAGCGCGAGGACTTCCTGCGCGTCCTCGATTACGAGCTCCCGCGGCCGGTGGAGGCCATCGCCGCGCTCGCGAAGAAGCTCGACCGGAGCACGCCGGCCAACTCCGAGGATCGCAACACGGTGCAGGAGCTGCAACTGCGCGCGCAGGAGCTCCAGTTCCTGGCGCGCGACTTCGTTTCGCTCGGACGATTGCAGAGCGAGCGGCTGCTGCTCACCCGCAGGCCGTCCGACCTCAACGAGGTCGTCCGGGAGGCGGTGCGAGCGATCGCCGACAAGCAGCGCGTGATCATCACGCTTGGGGCGGAGGTCCCGCTCGTCGATGCCGATCTCGACCGTCTGCGCCAGGCGATCGAAAGCGTCATCCGTAGCGCTCTGCAGCACTCGAGCGAGTACGTGAATGTCGCGGTGCGCGTGGACGCGCAGTCGGCCTGGGTCGATGTGAGCGACCGTTCGCGCGTACCGCTGCGCACCGACGATCGCGCTCTATTCGAGGATCCGGGACGCTCCGGCGACCCCCGTGCCGTTGCGGTGGCCGATCGTTTCCTGGGCCTTGAGCTCGCGCGAATGCTGATGGAGGCGAACGGCGGATCGCTCGACATCGAGAGCCCCTCGACGCTCGGCTCGCTCGTCCGACTGCGCCTCCCGCGCACGACGCGCCCGCCGCTGATCCGACCGGCGACGGCCTAGTCGCGCGCATACTCGCGCGGTGCTGCGCGAGCCGCTCGCGATCCCGCTGCGCGAGGCGCGCCCGCCGCTCGTCCTCGCGCTCGACATCGGCACCTCGGGTCTGCGCGTGTTCCTCTTCGACGTTCGCGGGCGGCCGATCGGCCGCTGCATCGCGCACGCCGACCGCCCGCTGCGCGCCGGCGCCGACGGCGAGGCGACCGTTGATGCCGACGAGCGTGTGCGTGCCGCGTGCGGTGCGATCGACGCTGTCCTGGCGAGCGCGGGCAGTCGTGCCGGCGAGATCGCGGCCGTCGCCACATCGACGTTCTGGCACAGCGTGCTCGGCGTCGACGCGCGCGGCAGGCCGACGACGCGTGTGCTGACCTGGGCCGACACACGCGCGCGCGGGGCAGCCGCGGCCCTGCGGCGCGAGGTCGATCCGGTGGCCACGCACGCGCGGACCGGCTGCGTCCTTCATGCCTCGTACCTCCCGGCGAAGCTGCGGTGGCTCCGCGAGAACGACGCAAACGCCCACGCGCGCACGAAGTGGTGGATGTCTCTGGGCGAGTACCTGTACCTGCGGATCCTCGGCGCGCGACGGGCGGGACACGGGATGGCCTCGGCGACCGGGCTGTACGACCAGCGGGCCCGGCGCTGGGACCGTCCGCTGCTATCCCACCTCGTCGTCGGTGAGGAGACGCTCTCCCCGATCGACGACGCTCCGCTGACGGGAATGCTCCCGGCTTTCGCGCGTCGCTGGCCCGCGCTCGCGAGCGCGCAGTGGGTGCCCGCGATCGGTGACGGTGCCTGCTCCAACGTCGGCGCGGGCGCTATCGGTCGCGACACCGCGTCGTTGTTCCTCGGGACATCTGGCGCGATGCGCGTTGTCTACGCGACCGAGGACCCACCGGTCATTCCCGGTGGGTGGACCTACCGGCTCGACTCGGCGCGCGTGGTCGCCGGTGGCGCGCTGAGCAGCGGCGGGAACGTGCTCGGTTGGGTCGCCCGCACCTTCCCGCACGTCGACGTACCGCGGGCCCTCCGACGTAAGCCGACCGGCGGACCGCTCATCGCGCTGCCGCTTCTCGCCGGCGATCGCAGTCCGACGTGGAACGACGCGGCGCGGGCCGCGGTCGCGGGTGTCGGGCTGGCCACCACCGCCGAAGACATCGCCTGTGCGATGGTCGAGGGCGTCGCCTATCGCGTCGCGCGCCTCTGGGACGTGACGAGTCGGGCGATGCCCGGCGTCGACCATGTGATCGCCACCGGCGGGACGTTGCTCGCGCTACCTTGGCTCATCCAGCTCTTCGCCGATGCGGTCGACCGCCCGCTGCTCATGAGCCTCGCGGGTGAGGGATCGGCGCGAGGGGCCGCGATCGCCGCGCTCGAGCGGATCGGCGCCGTACCGGACATCGCGGCGGTGCGCGCGCCGCTCGGACGCACGTTCCGACCGCGCTCGGCCGTCACCGCGCGGCTGCGCGCGGGAATGGAGCGCCAACGACAGCTCGAAGAGGCGATCGCTCCGCTGATGTCATGATTGACGTCGCCGTAGGTAAGGGAGGACGCCGTGGAGATCCTGATCCCACTCGTCGTCATCGCGCTCATCGTCGTGTTCGTCGTCGGCCTATACAACCGCCTCGTCACGCTGCGTCAGCGTGTCCGCGAGGCATGGGCGGACATCGACGTCCAGCTGAAGCGGCGTTGGGACCTGATCCCAAATCTCATTGCGACCGTGAAGGGGTACGCAGCGCACGAGAGTCAAACGTTCGAACGCGTCACGGCGGCGCGAGCGGCCGCGATGTCCGCCGCGCAGTCAGGCTCGCCCGAGCAGCGGGCGCAGGCGGAGAACGCCCTGGGCGCCGCGCTCCTGAGTCTGCGCGCGGTCGCGGAGGCGTACCCGCAGCTGCAGGCGGTGCAGGAATTCAAGGACCTGTCGGAGAACCTCACGGCGACCGAGGACAAGATCGCGTTCGCGCGACGCTTCTACAACGGGAACGTCCGCGACTACAACACGGCGATCCAGACCGTGCCGACCAACATCATCGCCGGGATGTTCGGCTTCAACGCTGAGCAGTACTTCGAGCTGACCGATCCGACCCAGCGTGAAGTGCCGAAGGTGTCGTTCACCTAGCCGGAGTGGCCGCTCCTCCGTCGCGGCTCAACATCTACGACGCCGTCGCCGCGAACCGCTGGCGGACCATCGTGCTCGTCACTCTGTTCACCGGCCTCATCACCGCTCTGGGGTTCGCGGTCGGTGAGGTGTTCGCGCCTGGGGGCGGGACCCTGATGGTGCCCGCGGCGCTCGGCCTGTCCGGTGTATCCGCGACCGCGTCGTACTTCGCCGGCGACAGGCTCGTCCTCGCGCAGAGCCAGGCGCGCGAGCTCGCGCCGGGCGAGGAACCCCAGCTGCGGAACATCGTCGAGACCCTTTCGATCGGTCTCGGCATCGATCCGCCACGCATCCACCTGATCGATGACTCAGCGCCGAACGCCTTCGCGACCGGGCGTGACCCCAAGCACGCCTCGATCGCCGTGACGCGCGGCCTGCTCGACAAGCTCGAGCGCACCGAGCTCGAGGGTGTGATCGCGCACGAGCTATCGCACGTCGTCAACCGTGACATCCGCGTCATGCTCCTCGTGACGGTGCTCGTGGGAACGGTGGCGCTGCTCTCCGACTGGGGCATGCGGTCGCTGTTCTGGGGTCGCGGCCGGCGTGATCGCAGCGGGGGCAACGCCGGCATCATCCTGCTCGTCCTGGCCGTCGCGCTCGCGATCCTCACGCCGATCATCGCGCAGCTCATCCGGCTCGCGGTCTCGCGCCAGCGCGAGTACCTTGCCGATGCATCGGGCGCGCTTCTCACACGTTTTCCTCCTGGCCTCGCAAGTGCGCTGCGCAAGATCGCCGCGGACAAGGAGGCGCTCGAAGTGGCGAACAAGGCGACCGCATCGCTGTACATCGCGAATCCGCTCAAGGACGCGCCGCGCGCCATGGACGGGCTCTTCGACACGCACCCGCCGATGGCCGAGCGCATCCGCCGCCTCGAGTCCATGTGATCGCGGGCCCACCACCACCGTCCGATCCACGCGAGAAGGCGCCCGAACCCGCTACGACGCCGGCGAGCGGGCCGCAGCTGCCCCTCCCTTACGCGGGGATCATCGCCGTCCTCCTGGTCCTCGCGGCCATTGGCGGTGGCCTCGCGATCGGGACCGTCGCGCGACCGCAACCGACGCCACGCCCGACGCCGACGGTCGTGGTGCCCACGCCGACCCCCGAACCCACCACGGATCCTCAGGTCTTCCGTCAGTCGCTCACCGGCGCGTGCGGCACCGAGCAGGGCGTCTGGGTCGTGACGAATGGCGGCGGACTCCTTCGCTACGACGGCCAGGACTGGACACAGGTCGACGGCACGCTGCGGACGCTTACGCAGGCGTCGTGCGACACGGGAGCGCTGTACGCGGTCGGTCCGGTCGGCGCGGTGCTCATCATCGACGACCGCGCACGCTCGATCAGCGCGTTCGACGTGACGATGGCGGACCTCCTTGGTGTTGACGCCATGCCGCAGGGCGCGATGGCCGTCGGCTCACAGGGCATGGTCATGTTGCTGTCCGGTGGATCGTGGCAGGTGTACTCGCAGGGCATCCAAGAGGACCTCAACGCGATCGTCGCCTTCGACCTGCGGTCGGCGTGGGTCGTCGGGTCACAGGGCGCGAGCTACCGCCTCGAGTCGGCTGGGTGGCGTCCGGTCCCGACGGGTGTCACGGTCGCGCTACGAGCCGTGACGGGCACAGGCCCGCAGAGCGCCATGGCCGCGGGCGACGGTGGGACGGTCCTGATCTTCGATGGCACCTGGAAGCCGGTAGAGACCGGCGTCACGGCAAATCTACGATCGATCACGCGGCTTGGCAGCGTGACGTGGATCGTCGGCGACGGCGGCACCGTTCTCACGCTCGGCGTCGCGGGAGGAGTTCCGACCTCTCTCGCCATCGCACCGGTCGGCAGGCTCGATCTCGGGACCACCTGCGATCTGCGCAGCGTCTTCGTGAGTGGCCCCGACGTCTGGGTGGTCGGGTCGACCGGTGCGCGCGGTGGAGTGTGGCGCATTCGCGGGGACAAAGTCGCGGAGCGCTGGGGCGAGTGCGAGAGTTGAGCCCGCGTCGTGAGGCTCGCGGTGCAAATCGTGAGCGCAAGCGGGCGAGTTTCGAGAGAGCGACGCGCCCGCTGGCTCCACGATCGTGGTCCTTCCGTCACTCCCTCCTCTCCGTAGACTCCGCGCATGTCCCCACCACCGCTCGCAGGTCATCGTGTTCTCGAAGTGGGCAACTACATGGCCGGTCCGTTCTGCGGCATGCAGCTCGCGGATCTGGGCGCGGACGTGATCAAGATCGAGGATCCGCGCGGCGGCGACCTGTCGCGCCGCCTCGGACCATTCGTCGATGGCGAGAGCGGCAACTTCGTGCGTCTCAATCGGGGGAAGCGCAGTGTCGCGCTCGATCTGAAGCAGGAGTCCGGCGCGGCGATCTTCCGCCGCCTCGCTGCCCGCGCGGACGTCGTGGTCGAGAATCTCAGGCCGGGCACGATGCGCGACCTTGGCCTCGAGCCGCAGGCGCTGCTCGACGCGAACCCACGCCTGGTCTACGCCGCCGTCACCGGCTGGGGCCTCGACGGACCCTACGCGGACCGTCCGGCGCTCGACATCATCATCCAGGCGATGAGCGGGCTCATGAGCGTCACGGGCGAGGAGGGCGGTGCGCCGGTGAAGGTGGGCGTGTCGATCTCCGATCTCGCTGCCGCCTTGTACGCGACCATCGGGATCCTCGCGGCGCTGAGCGTGCGCCAGCGCGACGGACGGGGGCAGATGGTCGACATTTCCATGTACGAATCCTCGGTGTCCCTCGCGGTGTGGGAGGCGGGACAGTTCTTCACGACCGGTGAGATCCCGCGCTCGGCGGGTTCGGCCCACAAGCTCGTCGGCCCGTACCAGGCGGTGCGCGCCGCGGACACGCATTTCGTGATCGGCGCGACGACCGGCCCGACCTGGCACTCGTTCTGCGGGGTACTCGGTCTCGCGTCCCTGGAGCGCGACCCGCGTTTCGCGGACGGAACCGTTCGCCGTCGGAATACGTCCGAGCTCATTCCGCTCATCGAAGAGGTGACCGCGACGCGACCCGCGGCGCATTGGCTGGCAGCGCTGCGGGTGGCCGGCGTTCCGTGCGGCGAGATCCAGGACTACGGCGAGGTGTTCGCCGACCCGCATCTGCGCGAACGCGGTTTCTTCGTCGACCTACCGCACGCGCGGCTCGGCACCGTGCGCGCGCTCGGTACGCCGCTGCGTCTGGGGTCGTCTCCGGCGCGCATCGAGCGTGCCGGCCCGCTCCTCGGCGAGCACTCGAAGGAGGTGCTGCGAGAGATCGGCCACTCGGAGGATGAAGTGCGGGCGTTCATCGCCGGCGGCACGGTGACTGCGGCATGAACGAGATCTACGTTGAGCGCCGCGGCGACGTCGTGTGGCTCACCTTCAACCGGCCCGAGGCGCGGAACGCGATGACGTTCGCGATGTACGAGCGCATGGCCGAGGTCGCCCGCGAGGTGAACGCCGATCGCACCGTGCGCGCGCTCGTCCTCACCGGCGCCGGTGGCGCGTTCGTCTCAGGCACCGACATCTCGCAGTTCAAAGAGTTCGCCCGTGAAAGCGACGCGCTGGAATACGAAGAACGCATGGACGCGTGGATGGGCGAGCTCGAGCGCGTGCGCGTCCCGACGATCGCCGCGCTGCGCGGCCCGGTCGTGGGCGGCGGCGCCGCCATCGCGGCGGCGTGCGATCTGCGCATCGCGGCCCCGTCGGCGCGGTTCGGCGTGCCGGTCGCGCGCACGCTCGGCAACTGCTTCTCGATGGCGAACCTCGTGCGGCTCTCGTCGCTCGTCGGCGTCGCGCGCGTGAAGGAGATCGTGTTCACCGCGCGCCTCGTGGACGCGGAGGAAGCGCTCCGCATCGGCCTCTACAACGAGGTCACGACGGACGAGGATGCGCTCGTGCCGCGTGTCGACGAGCTCGCCCGCACCATCGCGTCGCATGCGCCGCTGACGCTGCAGGCGACGAAGGAGGCGCTGCGACGGATCCGCGACCGCATGCTCCCGGAGGAGAGTGCCGACCTCATCCTGCTCTGCTACATGAGCCGGGACTTCCGCGAGGGCGTGCGAGCGTTCATGGACAAGCGAAAACCGGCGTGGAAGGGCGAGTGATCCGCCTGCCTGGCGCCCGGTGCGGGATCGCACCGGGGTCTCAGCGCCGAAGCGGCATGGCGATGCCGCATCAACGCTCCTGGGTCAGTTCCGTTGCGGGTTACTTTTGGGGTCTTGACGCGAGCGGGCGCCCGAAATTGAATGCTAAGTTATGAAGAACCCCACATGGCCTAAGACCTTCGCGTTCCTTGGACTCACCGTCATGGGTCTCGCGCTCGCGTACTACTCGACCTCGATCGCGACCGCCGGCGTCGCCGGCATGCAGCTGGGCACCGACAGGAACGGTGACGTGCTCAGCGTCGGGTCCGCGTTCGTCATGGTCGGCATAGCCATGGCCGCGGTGTTCGCGTTCCTTGCGCTGACGCAGATCCGCGCGCTCAGCCGCAAGGCCTAGCCGCTCCAGCGCAGCCACGATCTCGCGTGCGTCCGCGCGTATGCGCGGGCGTCACGCCTCGCGCTGCCAGATCGCAAGATCGTGCGCGAACGTGACGCGCCACGGGTCGAACTCCTGAAGGCGACCGACCCATGGCGCGTACGGCGGATGGGGGCGTCCGTCGCGGTCCAGCCGCCAGGCGTACAGGTCGCGCGCGTACATCGCGGCGTCCTGGAACGCCTGGCCGGCGATGACGATGCGCCCCTCCTGCGTATCGACGACGAACAACTGATGACCCGGCACGTGCCCCGGCGTCGGCACGACGCGCACCCCGGGCACGATCTCAGCCTCGCCCTCGAGTAGCTCGAACCGAGCGCCATCGAACTCGGCGACCGGCCGTGGGAGCGTGTAGTTCGGCGTCGCGACCGCCTCGCGCTCGACCCGCTGCGCGAGGATCGGCACGCGCGGGAAGCGGTACATGGTCTCGACCTCGGGCAGGCCGACGCCGATGCCGGTGTCGAGAAGCACCGGACCGCTGGGGTGCCGCACCAGGAACGCGCTCACGACCACCGCCGCGCCGGGGAACGGGAGGTGCTCGGGCGCCGTGAAGTGACCCATGTGCAGTCGCACGACGTCGCGGGCCCGCAACATGACGGCTAGCCCGTCCGAAGGCGTGGATCGAGCGCGTCGCGCAGCGAGTCGCCGAACAGATTGAAGCCGAAGACCGCCATGCTGATGGCGACCCCGGGCGCGATGGCGAGCCACGGCGCCCGCTCGAGGAACTGCATGCCTGCGCCGCGGAGCATCAGTCCCCACGACGGCGTGGGCTCGAATACCCCAAGGCCCAGGAAGGACAGCGACGCCTCCAGCAGGATCGCCTGGCCGAGGAAGGCAGTCAGCATGATGAGGTACGGGGCAAAGACGTTCGGCGCCACGTGTCGGAACATGATGCGGACCGCCCCAGCGCCGACCGATCGCGTCGCCTCGATGTACGGCATCTGCACGACGCTGAGCGCGCTCGAGCGCACCACGCGGGCGACGCGAGGGACGATCGGCACCGTGATCGCCGCGATGACGTTGGCGAGCTTATCCTCGCCCGTCCCGAGCGCCGCGACCACCGCGATCGCGATGACGATGAGGGGGAAGGACAGGAGCACGTCCATCAGCCGCTGAATGATCTGGTCGGTGCGGCCGCCCACGTACGCGCCCAGCACGCCGAGGACGAGGCCGAGCGTGCAGCCGACGAGCGACGCTGTGAAACCGACGGCGAGGGCGGTTCGCGAGCCGAACAGCACGCGTGAGAACACATCGCGCCCGAAGTTGTCGGTGCCGAGCAGGTGGTCAGGCGCCGGCGGCAACAGCAGATCGGCAAAGTTGATCGCCGTCGGATCGTACGGCGCGACGATGTCGGCGAAGGCGGCCGCCAGCAGCATGATGACGATGAGCACAGCCCCGGCGGTGCCGAGCGGCCGTTGGCGAACGAAGTCACGCCAGAAGCGCATGAAGCGCCGCCGACCGGCGGATTCGAGGTAGCGCCGCTTGATGACGTCCTCGGCCTCACGCGCGCTGTCCAGGGCGCTGCCTGTCCCGCTCACGAGTAGCGGATCCGCGGATCGAGCACTACGTACACCATGTCGACGATGAAGTTCACGAGCACGAAGACGGCGGCGAGGAGCAGCACGAGCGCTTGCACCAGCGTGTAGTCGCGGTGCGCGACCGCGTCCACGAGCAGCTTGCCGATCCCGTTGAGGTTGAAGACCTGCTCGGTAACGACCAGGCCGCCGATGAGGAACGCGAACTCGAGGCTGACGACCGTGACGACCGGCAACAGCGCGTTCCGCAGCGCGTGCCTCACGACGACCAGCGTCTCGCGCAATCCTTTCGCGCGCGCGGTGCGCACATAGTCCTCGCGCAGGACCTCGAGCACCGTCGACCGTGTCATGCGCATCGACACCGCCGAGTACCGGTAGCCCACGGCGATCGCCGGCAGGATGAGTCCCGCGAGGTTCGCCACCGGATCTTCAAAGAGAGGAGTGAAGACGACAGGGGGCGCCCAGCCCCAGAGCGTCAGTGTGATCAGCACCATCATGATCCCGATCCAGAAGCTCGGCATCGCCAGGCCGCCGATGCTGAAGACACGGATGGCGTAGTCGACCCAGGTGTCCTGCTTGACCGCGGCGATCACGCCAAGGGGGATGGCGAGGACGACCGCGAAGAGTGTCGCGAGCACCGCGAGCTCGATCGAGAGCGGCATGCGCACCTGAACTTCGTCGACGACCGAGTTACCCGTCCACAGCGATTGGCCCAGGTCGAGGCGCGAGATCGACCCCATCCAGTCGGTGAACTGCACCCAGAGCGGCTTGTCGAGACCCAGGAGATGGCGCTCCTGATCGATGATCTCCTGCGGGACGTTCGATCCCGCATAGCGGAGCGCGACGATGTCCCCCGGGACCGCGCGCATGATGACGAACGTAAGGATGGCGACACCGACGAGGGTCGGGATCATGAGCAGGAGCCGCCCGAAGATGTAGCGCCTCATTGCGCTAGTCTCGGGCGGCCCCTGTCATTCCGCTAGTCAGTTACTTCTTGGCCAGCCAGACGGTCGCGAGGTCCTGGTTCGTGTAGTGGTTCGAGCCGATCTTCCAGCCACGCACGGTGTTGAGGTACGGGATGATCCGGTACCACCAAAGCACCGGGTACTGGTAGGCCATTTCGTCCATCGCGTATTTCTCGATGGCGCCGACGAGCTGGATCCGCTTGGCCGGATCGGTCTCGCGGCTCTGCGCGTCGATCATGCCGTCGAGCTTGGTGTCGTCGTAGTAGGCGAAGTTGAGGCCCTTACCGGCCTTGCTCGCCGACCAGAACTTGGCGAGCTGGAGGTCGGGCTCGTCGAGGAAGTCGCAGTTGAAGTCGAGCGCGACCTCGAAGTTGCCCGCTCGCAGATCCGCCTGGTACGGGGAGGTCTCCTTCACGTCGTGCGTCGCCGTGATGCCGACCTGCTTCCACTCATTGATGAGGTAGACAGCCACCGGCTCGTACGGCGTCGAGATGTTGCGGTTCAGGAACTTGAAGGAGAGGTTCGGCACCCCCGCCGCGGCCAGCAGTGCCTTCGCGGCGTCCTTGTTGGCCTTGCCGTCCTTGCCGAAGCCGGCGATCTTCACCAGCTCGGTGTCGCTCTGGGCGAACGGACCCTTCGGCCGCATCAGGCCGCCGACGTCCTTCACGATCGTCGTCTTGGACAGTGCCTCGCCACCGACCCACCGGTCGACAGCGAGTGAAAGCGCGCGGCGCACGCGCGGGTCGTCGAACGGCTTCTTCTGCGTGTTGGGCACGACGTAGTTCACGCAGATCCACGGGTTTTCCTGGATGGCGAGGTCGTTGGGCAGCGCGCGCGACAGGTCATCGCGCTGCTGCGGGGTGAAGCCGCGGAACTCGATCATCGCCTGCTTGCTGCGGATCGCGGTGACGCCCGCGTTCGAGTCGGTGATGATCAGCGCCTTGTAGGCGTCGAGATACGGGAGCTTGGCCCCGTCCTTGTCCTTGCCGAAGTAGTCGGCGTTCTTCTTGCCCTTCCAGTCCTGGCCCTTGGTGTTGCCGTCGTACGAGAACGGCCCGGTCCCCATGACGTTCTTTTCGTAGAACTTGATGTCGCCCTTGAGCTTCGCGGCGCTGTAGATGAAGTTCCACGGCGACGCGAGGTTCGTCTGGAATGACGCCGATGGGTACTTGAGCTTGAACTCGATGGTGTACTTCTCGGGCGCGTTGACGGCCGAGACCACGGCGTAGGCACCGGCGCGCGGTGACAGCACGCCAGTCGGCGGGAAGATGATCTTGTCGTAGGTGGCCTTGACGTCCTCGGACGTCAGGGCCGTCCCGTCGTGGAACTTCACGTCCTGCCGCAGCTTCACCGTGATGGTGAGCTTGTCGGCCGACGCCTGCGGCATCTCCGCCGCCAAGTCCGGGGTCACCTTGGTGAGGTCGTTCGGGTCGAACTTGTAGAGCAGGCTGTAGTGCGGCGCGATCGGATGTAGCAGCGCGAAGGTCGTCTCGCGGTGCCCGTCATACGACGGTGGCTCGGCATTGACGATGAATGTGAGCGTGCCGCCAGGCGCGGGCTTCTCGCCTCCGGCAACGGACGGCGAGACTGACGACGTTGGTGGCTTCGCCGTCTGGCTGCAGGCGGCTAGTACGAGAGACAGGACAAGCACGGGCGCGATGCGTGATCGAAGCACTGCGACCACCCCCTTGGTTGGCAACTCTAGACCATGGCTCGGCGCTTCCCGATGACCTCTTCGTAGACGTCCACGAGCTGTGCGGTCACGTGTGACCAGTCGAAATCGGGCGCGCGGCGCGAGCCGGCCTCGCCCAGTCGTACGCGGAGATCGCCTTCGCGGATGAGCCGCTCCAGCGCCGCCGCGATGGCGTCGGGGTCGCGCGGCTCGACGAGCAGGCCCGAGACATTTCGCTGTACGACACGCTTGTAGCCGTGGATGTCGCTGGCGACCACCGGTAGCCCGGCGGCCATCGCCTCGAGGAGCACGATCCCGAACGATTCCTGGCCGGTGGACGGAGCGCAGAAGATGTCGGCGGTCTTGTAGAACCGCGCCTTGTCGATGTCATCGGGGCGGCCAGCGAAGAGGACATCCTGCAGGCGATCGTCGCGGACGAAGCGCCGCAGCTTGCCCAGCTGCGGGCCCCAGCCGATGAAGACGAGGCGCGTGTCCGGGTACTTCGGCTTCAGCTTCGCGTACGCCTGCAGTAGGTACATCGCGCCTTTGCGCGGCTCGAGGCGGCCGACGAAGAGGATGTTCGTCTTGCCATCCTTGAACTCCGGGAATGGCCGCGCGTTCGCGTAGAACTGCACGTCGACGCCGTTCGGGATGATCCGGTAGTCGCCTGGGAAGTACCGCGAGATGAAGTGTCGGGCGGCGCTCGACACGCAGATCTTCTCGTCCAGCTTGTTCATGTATCGATCGAGCGCGATGCGGCCGGCCCAGTACGAGACGGAGAACCCGCCGAAGGCGTGGAAGGTCGCGACGTGGGGGCACTTGGCGGAATCGAGGATCTGGAAGGACAGGAACGGAACGAACGGCTCGTGGTGGTGGATGATGTCGAACTTCTCGCGCTCGAGCATGCGCGAGACGAGCCACTCGAGCCGCAGCGACAGCGTCACGCGACCGATGCTCCCGTTGAACGGCACCGCGATGGCCCGACCGACCTGGATCACGTCGCGCGCCGGCGGGTCGTCTCCCCAGGGCGCGGTGATGATCCGGACCTCATGGCCCATGTCGCGCAGCCGCTCGTACGTCTCGCGGATGTGCGCGTTCGCGCCGCCAGGGCGTGGATACGCATACGGCGACACGATCCCGATCTTCATCCGCTCAGCGCTCTTTTCAAGCAGCTCGTCTCCGCGCGTCGTGGATCCGCTCGTCCCGCACGCTCACCTCGTTCGCTGAACAGGGCCCCCTCCCCCTGGACCGCTCCTCGCTCATCTGTTCTTTCGAATCCGTCTTGTCGCCCGCTTCACCGGATCGCGCACCATCGAGCGCCACTGCTGTTTCGCGACCCCGTCCAGGTGCTCGCCGAGCGTCCAGTGTCGTCCGTCCGGTCGCGTCGTGCGATCCGCTATCGCGCGACGGAGCGCCGCGGCGTCGTCACCCGCGAAGTCGGTCCACGTCGTCCCCACCAGCTTCGCGTGATGCGCGTCGCTCGAGCCCGTCTCCGCGACGTGCAGCACCTTCAGGTTGAGCCAGGCCGCGCGAACGCCGCGTACTCGGCCCGCGTATGACGGGTTGCGCGTCTCGATGCCGTCGACGTGGACGAGCGGATCCGCCGCCGCCGCGAGGGCACGCAGTGCGCGCTCGCCGACGGAGAACGTGAGATAGGAAAGGGGGTGCGGCACGATCGCCACGCCGCCGGCGCGGTGAATCAGCGAGACCGTGGCGGCGAGCGCCGCGAACATCGGGATCTCGTCCTCGACCCAGAGCGCGAGCAGGTGACCCGAGCGCGTCGTGACCTCGACGCCGGGGATGATCTCCACCGGGCTCGAGCGGCGCGCCGCGATGTCGCGCAGCACGAACGCGCCGCGGATGTCGTCGTGATCGGTCAGCGCGATGACGTCAAGACCGACGCGCTCCGCGGCGTCGAGGATGGCCTCCGGCGATGCGAGCCCGTCGCCGAGGTCTGAGTGCAGCTGAAGGTCAGCGCGTCCCATGCCAGAAGTCCTCGAAGACGGTCCACTGCTCCGGCGTACGGCGCACGTAGCGCTCGAGCACTCGCGCGAACCGCTGCACTCCCTCGCGCACGTCAGCATTTCGATCGCCTGTGTCCGGGATGTCGAGGGGCGGCTCGAAGGACGCGGTGAGCACCCCGTCGCTGCGCCCCGCGAACGAGGGCACCAGCGGCGCGCCGGTGCGCATCGACAGCACGACCGCCGCGGACGGCAGCAGCGCCTCGCGCCCGAAGAACTCGACCCTCTCGCCGACGCCGGTGACCGCACGGTCCGCGAGGATGCCGAGCACCTTTCCCTCACGGAGGAAGCGGAAGATGCCGCGTGCCGAGTCGGTGCGGATGAGCTGCAGGCCAGCGCCCCCACGCGCCCGGTTCACGGATCGCTGGAATTCAGACGTCTCGACCTCGACGGGCAGCGCCACTGGATAGCCGTGCGCGAGCACCATCTGCCCGACGACGGACACCGGCCCGAGGTGCGCGCTGGCCAGGATGACGCCCTTGCCCTGCTCGTAGGCGCGGGCGACGTGCTCCCAGCCATCGGTCCGCAGCGCCGCGAGAAGCTTCTTCGGGTCGGTGCGCGGTATCGAGAAGATCTCGACGTAGTTGCGCGTTTGCTCGACGAAGATCCGCCGCACGAGTCCGCGGCCATTGCGCTCAGGCGCGATCACCGCGAGGTTTGCGCGCACGGCCCGCCGCGCACCCGGGGCGGCGAGATAGACAAGCGTGCCCACGACCTCGGCGAACGGACCGATGAGCGCTCTCGGCATGAGCGGAAGGGCACGCTCCGCCGCACGGGAGAGCGTTCCCATCAGCATCGCTACGTTCCGGCGTCCAGGGCTGGCCACATCGGACGGAACATGTACCACTGGTCCGGCTGGGGACGCATGAGTCCCTCGAGCGCATGCACGATCGCCTGCGTCGCCTGCTCCAGGTCGCTCGCCGCCTGTTTGGTGCGCTCGACGAAGATCGGCGGCAGCGCCACGCCTTTGAAGGAGTTGTCCGGGTCTCGCGTCACGGCTGCGACGATGATCGGCGCCCCTGAGACACGTGCGAGCGCGGCTGCGATGGTCGGGAACGCCGTGCGGACGCCGAAGAACGTCACCTGCACGTTGTCGAGCTCGTGTGCGCGCGGCCCGAGATCCATCATGAAGCCGACCATCTCGTTGCGGCGCAGCGCCGCGAGCACGCGGCGCATCGCGCCCTCCGGCGGGAGGATGACGACGTTCTTGTGCTCACGGTTCGCGACGAGGAAGTCCATGAGCCGCTGGTTCTCGAGCTCGTCGGCGACCACGGTGAGCGGGATCTCCTGCGCGACGCGTGCGCCGCCGATCTCGAAGTTCCCGAAGTGGGCGGAGACGAAGATGATCCCGCGCCCTCCCTCGCGCGCCGACCGCAGATGCTCGAGGGACACCGGATCGATCTTCACGAGCTCGTGAAGCTCGGCGTGTCCCATCGACGGGAACCGCATGATCTCGGTGAGGTACTTGCCGAAATTGCGAAAGGCGCGCCGGGAGACACGCGCCACCTCGGGGTCGCCCGCCGGCCGTCCGAGGACGACCGCGAAGTTGCCCTTCGTGATGTCGCGCCTGCGCCGCCAGACGAGATAACCGACCTCACCGCCCAGGACCGCCACGCTGTAGACGATCCGCGCCGGAAGACGCTGTACGAGGATCGCTGCTGCGCGCCACGACCAGTAGACGAGGCCGTCTCGGAACGGGACGCGCAGCCGCACTAGGCCTTCCCCGCAAGAGTGGTCTGATCGCTGCCCTTGATGTACGCCTCGACGCCCTCGCGCGCCTTGTCATCGTGGATCTGACGCGGCGGCGACTTCATGAAGTACGCCGACGGCGCGACGATCGTCCCACCCAGACCGCGGTCGAGCGCGAGCTTGCAGCAGCGGATCGCGTCAATGACCACGCCCGCACTGTTGGGCGAGTCCCACACTTCGAGCTTCACCTCCACGTTGAGAGGGACGTCGCCGAAGGTCGTGCCCTCCATGCGGATGTAGCACCACTTCCGGTCGAGCAGCCAAGGCACGTAGTCGGACGGGCCGACGTGGACGTCATCCGGATCTAGAGGGTAGTCCAGCATGCTCGTGACGGCGTTCGTCTTGCTGATCTTCTTCGACTCGAGGCGCTCGCGCTCCAGCATGTTCAGGAAGTCCGTGTTGCCACCGAAGTTGAGCTGGTAGGTGCGGTCCAGCCGCACTCCGCGGTCCATGAAGAGTCGGGTGAGCACGCGGTGCGTGATGGTCGCGCCGACCTGCGACTTGATGTCGTCACCGATGATCGGTAGCCCCTTGGCCGCGAAGCGCTTCTGCCAGTACGGCTCGCGGGCGATGAAGACCGGGATGCAGTTGATGAAGGCGCAGCCGGCTTCGAGGATCTGCTCGACGTACCACTTCGTCGCCTCCTCGCTGCCGACAGGCAGATAGGAGACGACGACGTCGGTCTTGGTGTCTCGAAGGATCTTCACGATGTCGGCGGTTTCTCCGGGTGCCTTGGTGATGACCTTTGAGAGGTACTTCCCGATGCCGTCGTGCGTCATGCCGCGGCTGACCTTCACACCGGTCCGCGGCACGTCCGCGAAGCGATAGGTGTTGTTCGGCTTCGCGTAGATCGCGTCGGCGAGGTCCTTGCCGACCTTGTTCTTGTCGACGTCGAAGGCCGCGACGAACTCGACGTCTCGGATGTGATAGCCGCCGAGATCGACGTGCATGATCCCCGGGATCGGTTCGCCCGCCTTCGCGTTCCGGTAGTAGTGCACTCCCTGCACGAGCGAGCTCGCGCAGTTGCCCACACCGATGATCGCGACACGGATCCTGCGACCGGCGCTGCGGCCGCCCTTTGCTGTTCGCTTCTTTGCTGTCATCTGTTACTTCAACCTTTCTTGTCATCGAGCGCATTCGCCATGTGGGCGATGCGCTGGATGACGGTCAGGGTCGCGAGGAACGCGGCAACGGCCACCGTGACCGCGAAGAGCTGCGGGTTTCCGGTGACGGCCCAGGCCGCCACACCAATGAGATAGATCGCGATGCGAGCCTCACGCGGCGCGAGGCCGACGCTCGCGCCTTCGCCGAGGGACTCGGCCTTCGCGCGGGTGTAGCTCACCAGGAAGGACGCCACGAGGAGCGCGAGGCCGCCGCCGTAGAGCGTGGCATCCGGCCGGGTCGTCCCGAGATGGACGGCGGCGATGGCCAGCGCAGCATCGGAGAGGCGATCGAGGGTGGAGTCGAGGAAGGCGCCGAAGCGGGTGCCACCGCCCGCGGCGCGGGCGATCTGGCCGTCCAGGGTGTCGCTCAGAGTGCCGAGCAGTAGCACCAGCAGCGCCGGCCCGGGCTGGCCGCTCGCGAGCAGCGCGGCGCCCGCCACCGTCACGAGGAAACCCGCAACGGTGACTGCATTGGCGCTGACCCCGAGTGCGTGCAGTCGGCGGGCGACAGGCGCGATGCCGCCGCGGGTCGCTTTG
>JANNHF010000241.1:0-3697 GCA_031404235.1 Chloroflexota bacterium | reverse complement strand
ACCCGGACGCGATGCTGGTGCACACCCACCGCAACCCGATCGAGCTGATGCCGTCGATGTGCGGGCTCTACGCCACCATCCGCGGCCCGGGCCCCGGGGCCCCGGGCCGGCGGGAGACCGGTCCAGAGCTGCTGTAGCGATGGGGCACGGGCCTGCAACGTGGCATCGCGGCACGACGCGATCCGGCGATCGAGGCACGCGTGTTCGACGTGTCGCACAAGGCGATCGCCGCCGACCCGATGGGCACCGTGCGGTCGGTGTACGACCACTTCGACCTGCCCTTCACCGCAGCCGCCGAGCAGGCAATGCGCGCCTGGATCGAGCATCCGGCCCAGCACATGAGCTCGGTGAAGTTCTCCCTCGCCGACTTCGGCCTCGACGCCGACCAGGTGGAAGCCGGCTTCGGCGACTACGGCGCACGGTTCGGGCACCTGTTCTGAGCGCCACCGTGAAAGCGACTCTCACCCACCTGCAGCGCCTCGAGGCCGAGAGTGCCCCGCGGCGCATCGCGGCCGGTGAGGTCATCGACATCGGACTATGCCGGCTGACGGCCAGCTTCGGGGTCGGCACGGCGAATGGCGACACCGACACAAAGAAGAGCGACAGCAAACGCTCGCAGATGGCCGCGCAGGGTCGACGCCGGCGTTAACGTGTCCCGCTCAGAGCGACATTCCGCACTCTGAGCTCAGCTTCCGTCGCGCCCTTGATCGGGTTCGCACCGATCGGACCTTCCAGGCCCCTTCGTCTGCTCTTCCCACAGCACATTGCCTGCGGCGAGCTGCAACGCGAGATCGGTGCGTGGACGGCCGCTGCGCTGCGCGATCTGCCCGACGAGATCATCGAAGCGGGTGTCGGTCGTGAACAGCGAAGTGCCGGCCACGCCCAGGGCGCCGCGCGTGACGTACCCGATTCCCTCGACCGCCTCACCGACCTTCCCGAGCGACGCGTCGAACACCTCCTTCAGCCGACCCGCGGCAGCGTTTGAGTACGCACGGCCAGCGGCCTCGTCGGCGGGGCTGAGATCGCCGCCAAGCTCGCGGCGGATGCCGCGCACATCGCCTGTCCGTTCATCAACGATGAACTCTGGCGGCGCATAGCCCATGTCGCTCGCATTCGGCGTGCGCTCAGGATCGAAGGTCTGCTCTAGTGCTAGCACGCGTGCGGCGCTCGCGCCGGTGGGCGGCCGCTCTTGTTCCTGTGCCTCGTAGTGCGCAGGATTCGGCCGGTCGGGAACCGCGGAGCCCACGGCGGCGGTAATCCCGACCAGTACACACAGGAACCCCGCGACCCTCGCGGTCTTCTTGTCCGGGTTCATTGATCTCTTCCTCCTTTCCATCAACTTGCTCGTCAACTCGTTGGCACTGAACGGAGCGTGGCCATCGCGCCACGCCGACGGTTCACCTCAGACCGTGATCACGACCTTCCCTCGGGCGTGTCCCTCTTCGAGGTAGCGGATGGCCGCTGGGGTCTCGCTCAGGGGGTACGTACGGTCGATGACCGGCGTGACCTTCCCGGCCGCGATGAGGTCCTTCAGGACGAGGAGGTCGTCCTTGCTGTTCGTCGCGAGGAACGGGACCAGCTTCTGGCTCACGAAGCGTGACAACACGAGCGCCTCGAGCATTCGAGCCACCGGTGCGAGCCGACCCTTCGGTGCGCCGACGACCACGAGGATCCCGTTAGGGGCCAGGACGCGCCTGACAGCGAACACGGAACGGTGGCCCGCGGCATCGAAGATCAGGTCGTAGCGCTGGGCGCTCCGCGTGAAGTTCTCTTTGCTGTAGTCGATGACATGGTCCGCGCCGAGCGACCGCACCATCTCCACGTTCCGCGTGCTGCACACGGCGGTCACGTCCGCGCCGAACGCCTTGGCGATCTGCACCGCGAAAGTGCCCACGCCTCCCGACGCGCCGTTGATCAGGACCTTCTGCCCAGACCGGACGTGCCCTGCATCACGAAGACCCTGCAGAGCGGTCTGGGCGGCCCCAGGTATGGCCGCGGCCTGCTCGAACGTGAGGTCGGCCGGCTTCGTTACGAAGTTCCGCTCCCTACCGAGGACGTACTCGGCGAACGCGCCGCGGCGAAAGCCGAACACCTCTTCCCCGGGCTTGAACTCGGTCACGTTCTGACCCACGGCCTCGACTACCCCGGCCACGTCGACGCCCACGACCTGCTTGTGGGTCTGCGTAGCCCCTCGCTCATGCGGATGACGTAGGGATGCCCCCTCATGACACGCCAGTCGTACGCATTGACGGAGGCCGCACGGACGCGTACGAGTACGCCGTCGTCGCCGACCGCCGGCTTCTCGATCTCCTTGAACTCGAGGTCGCGCGGTGATCCGTACTTGTGGTGGACGATGGCTTTCATCGTCGGGTGAAGCTGCCGAGCACACATTCTGTTCCTCTTTCTGATGGGACCGGTCGTCCGTGAGCGGGTTGGTTGCAACCCCTGATCTACCGTACGCTGTATGGTGCCATACGGTGTACGCTATCCTACGCCGTAAGGTTGTCAATGGGGCTCCGTACTAGATCGAGCACGGGGCGAGGAGGTCGGTATGCCCACACGAGCTGGCGTCAACACAGGCCGCCGTCTGCCCCTGAGCAGGGAGCGGGTGCTGCGCACCGCCATACGCTTCGCGGATGAGGGTGGGATCGAGTCGCTCAGCATGCGCAAGCTCGCACAGGCGCTCGGGGTCGAGGCTATGTCGCTCTACTACTACGTGGCCAAAAAGGACGACCTACTCGATGGGATCGTCGATATCGTCGCAGGCGAGTTCGACCTGCCCTCCGGCGGAGCCGACTGGCAGGCGGCAGTCCGTCGGAGCGCGGTCTCGGCTCACGACGTTCTCATGCGCCACCCCTGGGCGTGCAGTCTCATGATGTCGACAACGAGGGTCAGTCCGGCGCGAATGCGTCACATGGAGTCACTGCTCAAGCGACTACGCGACGCGGGCTTCTCGGCCGAGATGACCCACCACGCATATCACGCTCTGGACAGCCACATCATCGGATCCACGCTGTGGCAGGCGGGTTACTCCGCCAACCGCGATCTTCCCGACTTGGCGAAGACCTTCGTTCGGGAGTCCGCCGACGAGTACCCCTACCTTGCCGAGCACGCCAAGCAGCACATCACGAAGCCCACGCGCAAGGTCGTGCGTGAGTTCGAGTTTGGACTCGATCTGATCCTCGACGGCCTCGAAAAAGTCCGGGACGCGTCCGCGGGCCGATCGGTGCAGACGCGACGTCGGACGGATCGCTCGATACGAGGGTCGAGTCGCGCGAGACGACCAGGACAATGACACGCTTGGCTCACAAGGCGCGCGCACTTCGAATAGTGTCGCGTTCGGTCTACATGGCGGTTCGTGCCCCGAGAGACATCAGCGGTCGTCCGCGTCCCGGCCGCCGAACCCGGCATCGCGAGCAGTAGCGACAGCCTCAGCGCGGCTGCTGGCGTCGAGCTTGGTGAAGATCGCCCAAACATGGTTCCGGTTCGTCTTCGAGCTGAGGAACAGTCGTTAGCGATCGCGTCGTTCGCGAGCCGCGCGCGACAAGCTCGATGGCCTCGGGCTCGCGTCCAGAGGCTCATTGGAGGCCGGATGCCATCCGTCGGATCGCGCTCCGGTAGGCTCGGCCCTATGCGGGACGCCGTGCCAACGATCGTCCTCGACCACGTCCGTCGGACTTTTAGAACGACGACCGGC
>JANNHF010000240.1:0-13425 GCA_031404235.1 Chloroflexota bacterium | reverse complement strand
GACAAAGTGCCCCCGGATGGCATCGAAGGGAGACATCGGATGACGCGCACCAAGGGTGCCATGACCGTCGCGGAAGCTGGACGCCGAGGCGGCGCGACCACAGCCCAGCGTCACGGCCCGGAGTTCTACGAGCAGATCGGGGAAGAAGGGCGGCCGAACGACGGCACAGCGCCATGGGTCTGATTTCTACGAGCAGATAGGCAAGCAGGGCGGCCAAAAGGTCAAGGAGCTCTACGGAGCGCGCTTCTACGGTCGCATCGGGAAGATCGGCGGAGACGCGGTCGCGGAGAAATACGGACACGAGCACTTCGAGGAGATCGGCAAGAAGGGCGGACAGAAGGTCGCCGAGCTGATCGCTCGCGGACGCCAAGCGGGCTAGCAAGCCACTTGGGAAACTGAGTCCGCCTTGAAATGAACGCACCCACGCGCGGTCCGTTCACACCGTTGACACGACGGTTGCGAATCGTATCGTCGCAAACTGTACGCGAGCGTGACGAAAGATCGCCCTCGTGTACCGAGATGCGGACGCCACGACGTCGCATCCGAGCGAGGGAGAAGGCGTTGGACGGCGGGCCGGTCAATTCCAGCACACCACTGGTCGCGGTCGAGTGGGAAGACATCACCGCCTACTCGCGAACGGCGATCCCCGAAGATTTCGAGCCGTACCGTCTTCGAAAGCTCACCTGCGGGATGCTGTGGAAGGAAACCACCGAGTACGTCGTGATCGTGGGCGACTACGACATCAGCAACGAGGGTAAGGACTACCGCCACAACGACTTCCACATCATCCCTCGCGGCGTGATCCGAAAGCTGACTTACCTGACCGACGCGGGCTCGCTGGTCTCCCTGGAGATCGAGTCCGCCTAAGGGCCCCTGTCAGCGAGCCGCAGCGAGCGTGCGGGCGGGGCCGTGCCGTAATCAACGGAACGCAGCCGGCACTTCCCGGGTAATGGGAACAAGGAACGCCCTGGCACCGTTCTTGGGGTGGTTCCGGGTGGAGGTCTACGTGGCTGTTCGTGCTGAGCTCTATTGCTATTTCTGCGGACATGGACTCGGCGAGGTCCTGGTGCCCACCCGCGCTCGCCGTCCGTCGCTCGAGCAGCTCCGGACCGCATATGCCACCGGTGGCGGCGAAGCCCCGGTCTGGGACGAGTCCGATCAGCCGCTCTGCCCTCGCTGTAGTGGCCAGCTCTTCCTGGAGCGCTTCGAGCACGAGGTCGTTCGAACGCACGAGCGCCGCACGCTGAAGCGCGCGAGCTGACCTAGGGCGCGCAAGTCACACGGCCCGGCGCTCAAGCCGCGGCCGCTCGTTCTTCCGTGGATCTGCGCGGACCGGCGTGGCTCGCGTTCGGCGCGTTCCTCGGCTGGTCGGTGTCGCGTCGCGTCATTCTCGATCGTTCGCGCGCCGACTTCTCGATCACCGACCGGCAGGTCGAGATCCTGTGGCTCGTCGCGCGCGGGCTGACGACGAAGGAGATCGCGCGCCACGAGGGCATCAGTCCGCATTCGGTGAGCACGCACATCCGCCGCGCATGCCGCACGCTCGGTGTCCCGACGCGCGCCGCGGCAGCGGCGATCGTGTGGCGCGGGACCGATCAGGTGGGAGTACCGGCGAGACCGAGCCGGTCCTCGATGCCGGTCAGGGCGGCGATGACCTCGCTCGTGAGCTCCTCGAATGGGATCGCCAGGTCCTCCGCTCCCTTCAGCATCATCTCGCGGTTGATAGCGCGTGCGAAGGCCTTGTCCTTCATCTTCTTGCGCACCGAGCCCGCATCGACGTCGCGCACCGCCTTCGAGGGGCGCACGAGCGCGACCGCGGTGACGAATCCGCAGAGCTCGTCCACGGCGTAGAGCGTCTTCTCCATGGGCGTCACGCGCGGGACGCCGGTGTGATCGCCGTGCGACTGGATCGCATGAACGATGTCTCCCGGAACGCCGGCCGATTCGAGGATCGGCTTGCCGTTCTGCGGATGACCGCCCGGGTCTCGTTCGTAGTCGAAGTCATGGAGCAGGCCCGTGATCGCCCAGGTCCCTTCGTTCTCGCCCAGCTTGCGCGCGAAGTGGCGCATCGCCGCCTCCACCGCGAGCCCGTGTTTCCTCAGGCTGTCGCCCGCGGTGTGTTCGCAGAGCAGTGCCCAAGCCTCATCTCGTGTCACAAGCGCGCCTCCCCGGTCGTAGTGCTCAGCGATGCTAGGCTCGGTGACGCGTGACCGGTTGCGGGTGCCTGCTCCTCATCGCGGGGCTCGTCGGGCTCATCGTGTTCCTCATCTTCGGCTCGACCGATGCCGGCGAGCCCATCCGGGCCGCGGTCGGGCTGCTTCTCCTGCTGTGGCTAAGAGAGCGGCAGGCGCTCGTGCCACGGCGTCGCGTGCTCGTACGCTCGCGCTACGCGTAGGAGAAGGCGCTCGCGCCACGGGCCCGCGGCGAGCTGGAGTCCGATCGGCAGGCCGGACTGGGTGAAGCCGCACGGGATCGAGATGGCCGGCAGACCGGTGAGATTGAACGGCGCGGTGTTCGCGGTGAGGCGCTGCGCGGCCGCGACCGCGTCCTGGCCATCCCGTGGCGGCGCCGCGACCACGGTAGTGGGGGAGAGGATGAGGTCGTGCCCTCGCAGGAGCGCGTACCACTCGCGCCGCAGTTCATCGCGGTCGCGCCGTGCCTGCGCGTAGTCCATTCCGGTGAAGGTCTGTCCGGCGCGAAGACGCGTGAGCACGTCGGCCCCGATGTCCGCGGCGCGCTCTCGAAGATGCTCGCGGTGGACGGCGGCAGCGTCAGTGAGCAGGATCGCGCTCTGCGCGGCGAGCAGCTCCACGCGCGGCAGCGCCTGTTCTGTGACGGACGCCCCGAGGGCGATGAGCACGCGCGCGGCCTCGCGCACCGCGGCGTCGACCTCCGGATCGACGTCGTCGAAAAAGTGGTTCGTGGGAACGATGACGCGCACGCCCTGGGCCCCGTCCTCGATGCCCGCCGCGTAATCCTCGACCGGCTCGTCACTGGATGACGGGTCGAGCGGGTCATGACCAGCGATCGCGCTCAGCACGAGCGCGAGGTCTCCGACGGTGCGCGCGAGCGGCCCAGCGTGGTCGAGCGTCCACGCGAGGGGGATGACGCCGCGCATGCTCACGCGGCCGTAGGTCGGTTTGAGTCCCGCGACGCCGCACAAGGATGCGGGGATGCGGATCGATCCACCCGTGTCGCTCCCGGGAGACGCGTAGCAGAAGCCCGACGCGACGGCGATCGCGCTGCCTCCGCTGGAGCCGCCGGGGATACGCGAGGTGTCCCAGGGATTGCAGGCTGGTCCGAAATGCGGGTTCTGGTTAGTGACGCCGAGCGCCCACTCGTGAAGATTGAGCTTGCCGAGGAACACCGCTCCGGCCGTACGCAGCTTCTCCACGACCGCGCTGTCACGCTCGGGCACGCGGTCGGCGAGGATGCGCGATCCGCCGGTCGTTCGTACCCCCGCGGTGTCGTACAGGTCCTTGAGCGCGAGGGGGATCCCGTGCAGTGGGCCACGATCGACGCCGTTCGCGAGGTCCGAGTCGGCGCGCTTCGCCTCGACTACCGCGCTGTCGGCCGTGAGCGTGATGAATGCCCCGAGCTGCCGATCGTGGTGCGTGATGCGGTCGAGACACGCGCGGACGAGATCGACGGACGAGACGCGGCGCGAATGGATCAGCGTTGAGGCGGCCTGCAGCGGGAGCAGTGCGAGATCGCTCACCGCGCTGAATGGTATGAGGGGTCGCTCGATGTCGCGGTTATCGTGCTTGCGATGGACGACCGCTCCTTCGTGCGTTTTGGCGGACTCGCCGCCATCCTCCTTGCGCTGACGTCGTGGGCCGCTCTCCTCTCGTACGCCGCGCTCGTGGACCCGGAGGACCCTCGACTCGGCCTGCAGATCTTCCAGTTCCTCTATGCGCTGACCGCGTTTTGGGCGCTTTTCGCGATCGTGGCCGTGTACTACCGCGTGCGCCCCGTCGGCGAGGCGTGGGCGTTCTTCGCGACGCTCGTCGGCGTCGCGGCGTCCGTGGGCACGATGGTGGCCGCGATGTACGAGATCGGGCAGCTCCGACTGACCGAGCCGGTGATGGCGGTCTCGCCGGCGAATCCGCTCGGCCTGATGTCGTTCGCCCTCACCGGACTGTGGTTCCTGATCGCGAATCTCCTGCTGTGGCGGACGAAGACCCCGCGCGTGCTTGTTCTGCTCGGCTTCGTCGCGGCGTTCGATCTGCTCGCGGGGTTCGTCGCGAGCCTGTCGCAGAACGGTGGCGTGGTGTACCTCGCGTCGCTCATCGCGGGTGCCGTCGGCGGTCCGCTCTACTGGCTCTGGCTCGGGCGACAGCTGCGCCGCGACGCGTAGCGCGTGGCTTCGCTCGCGCGGCTCGCGTTCCTCGCGGTATTGATCCTCGTCGCCGTCGCCTTCACGCGCGGATGCGTGCCGTCACGCGTCGTCTTCACCGCGCCGACCCCGGCGGCCTCGAGCGCCGGCGCGACGCCGGTCCGGTCGGTGACGCCGCTGCCGTCGTCGAGCGCCGCGGCGACGACCCCCCCTCGGACGGCCTTCACGTTGACCGTGACGGACGCTGAGCTCACAAAGGCCGCGGAGCCGTCGTTCCCTCAGACCGTCAGCGGCGTGACCGTGCGAGATCCCGTCGTGCGCACGACCACGACTGGCGTCCGACTCGTGGCCACGGCGCGGGTGTTCTTCGGCACGACGGAGTTCGTCATGATCGGGGCACCGTATGCGAGCGCGGGGCGCGTGGCCGTGCGCGTCGACTCGGTCTCGCTCGGCGGTCTCGGATTACCAGACTCCGTGCGCGCGTCGACGGCCGCGGCGGTCGAGAGTGCGATCGGCCGGCTGGTCCCGTCGACCGTGACCGTTCAGAACGTGTCGCTCGGAGAAGGCACGGTCACGATCGAAGGTGTGACGCAGCGTTAGCGCGTCAGCGGGTCGATGAGCTTTCCGAAGAGCTTGGCTTCCCAGTGGACGTGGGGACCCGTCGTGATACCCGTCATGCCGACGAGCGCGATCGGTTGGCCGCGAACGACGCGCTGTCCGACGTTCACCAGCGCGGTGGCCGCATGGAAGTAGCAGCTCTCCAGCCCGCCGCCGTGTGACACGCAGACTCCTTGACCGCCGACGCCCTGCCACCCGGCCTTGCTCACGGTGCCGCCGTCGGCGGCGACGATGATCGAGCCGACGGGCGCCGCGATGTCGACCCCGGCGTGCGAGTACTGCTTGAACTGCGCGACATCGCCCGGCACCGGACGGAGGAAGCGCAACTCGTCACCTTCGATGCGGCCGAGGCGCGCTCCGGCATCGGGATCGCCTTGCACATTCCACTCGTCGTCAGACCAGGTGCCGCAGCGGTAGAGCTCGAGACGCGTGGTGTCGAGACGTTCGCGGCTGAGCCCGGTGAAATACCGGCCGTTCGGACTGAAGACGCGCGCGCCGATGAGATTCGGAAGCGTTGCGGTCGGTACGCCCTGCGGCGCGCCCCACACGGTGAACCTCTCGAACCTGTCGCCGGCCGGAAGCGTCGACGAGATCCGACCGACGAGCAGCGACCGTCCGTCAGCCGTCCACGACGCGAGGGGTCCGCTGAAGCGGGCGAGCGGCACGTCTTCCTTCGCGCCGTCGGACCCGATCAGCTCGAGCCTGCTCGGGTAGCGGACCAGGAGCGTGCTGCCTGTCGGCGACCATTCCGTGTACGTCGCGCCCGGCGCATCAAGCGGCTCGAGGGTGGCGGTCGCGGTCGCTCCTATGTATCGCTCGATCAGCCCGTCGTACGAGTAGCGCGTCAGCGTGAAGTGAGTCCCGTCGGCGCTCCAGTAGAGGTCATCGAGCGGGTAGGCGGGCTCGAAGTCCTTGTCGAATCGCGCGACGGTGCGCGTCTCGCCGTTCGCCCACTCGCGGATGTCGCGCTTGTAGATGTACAGGAGCTTGTCGCCGACCCAGCGCACCTCGGGGATCGACATCAGGAGCTTGGCTTCGATCTTTCCGCCGCGCATCACCCGGAGGTCTTCGTCCTCCGGCCAGTACGAGAGGTACGTTCCCGTGCCCGACCACTCCGGCCGTATGCCGAAGCCGATAGGCGACAACGCGCCGCTCCGGATGTCGAAGGTGTAGACGAGCTCCTGCTCTTTCCATCCCACTGGAGAGCTGGTCGATGGCGTGCGTTCGCCCGCCGTGATCGCGAGAGTCCTGCTGTCGGGTGACCACTTCGACTCGATGACGTTCTGGACGAAGGGGATGTCGACACGGCCCGTGCAGCTGAGCCCGGGTACCCACTGGCCGACCTGATCGTCGGGCAGCTGCGTGGCGAGGCGCGGCTCCGACGGCATCCACGCGCCCAGAACGACGGCCAGGACCGCCAGCGCGAGCTGCGCTCTCATCGCTCCAAATTCTATGAGCGGCGCAGCGGAGGCCCGGCGTCCCCGCATCTCGGCGATCGTGCTGACCGCATGGGTCGTTGCCCGCGGTGGCCGCTCTCGATGCTGACGAACGCGAGAGCGCGCAGGTCTGAGCGAGCGAGCCTCTTTGGTCGCGGTGCTGTATCAAACAATTTGCGTAATGCTCGAAGGGCGCTCTTTTCGCCCGTTTAGCGCACACGCCGCCTACGGTAGGACCAATGTTTCGCGTGTACGAGCACGTTTGGTCGTTATGCGGTCATGCTGCCGCTATCCGTGTCGGTCGTGTACGCGCCACCTTGCGCTGTACCGCTTATCGCATGCAGGCTACGCGGCGGTGAGGAAGAGATCCTTTCGGCCTTGGGTGGGGGTCGTCATTGGTGCGCTCGTCGTCGTTGGGCTCGTGCCCATCGACAGCGGACCGGCGAACGCGGCCGCGCGAGTCGGCGCAGGACTTGAAGGGGCGGCACGTCGCGCGATCGGTGTCGCTCGCGGTGAGTCGCTGAGCGCCAGCATCGCCGCGGCGGTCGCCAGCGAGACGAGCTCGACCGTCTCATACATCGGGTATCCGAGCGGCCCGGCGGGTCCCGGTGAGACGGTCACGATCCCTGTCGCCGTTCGGAACCGCGACACCGTGAGCTGGCAGGCGTCGGGCGAGCAGGCCGTAAAGCTCTCCTACCACCTGTACGACGCCGCCGGCCGGGTCGTCGTGTGGGACGGGCCGCGGTCGACCCTGCCTACCGACCTTCCATCAGGCGGCGGTGACGTCGTCCCGATGACAGTGACGGTGCCAGCGCTCACGGGCATCTACACGGTGAAGCCCGACCTGGTGCGTGACGGCCTCGGTTGGTTCTCATCCATCCCGGGCGCGGCGCCGGGGTCGTTCCCCCTGCGTGTCACTACCGACCTTGACGCGGGCTACGGCACGACCACCACGCCCGCGGCGATCGTTCCCGGAGGCGAGGTGCCCGTCGAGCTGCGCGTCACGAACACCGGCCTGCGGAGCTGGTCGGCGAGTGGGGATGCCCCGGTGCGACTCGGCTACCACTGGCTCGATGGGAACGGCAACGCGGTCGTCTGGGACGGCGCGCGAGTGCCACTCTCAAGCGACGTCGCGCCGGGTAGCGAGGTGTCACTCACGGTGAACGTGCGCGCGCCGGATCACGATGGCGACTACGTGCTCGCGTGGGACATGGTCCAGGACGGAGGCATCGGCTGGTTCTCAGGTCATGCCGTGCCGGCCAAGACCGAGATCGTCGCGGTGTGGGATGGCGTCACGATCTACGGCAAGGGCTGGGGCCACGGCATAGGCCTGTCGCAGTGGGGCGCGCAGGGTTGGGCGCAGGGCGTCGCCGGCGTCCGCCTGACGGGCGAGCAGATCGTAGCGAAATACTTCCCCGGAACGACGCTCGCGAGCCAGCCGATCACGCAGCCGTTCCGCGTTCTGCTCTCGGCGCCCTCGACCGGTTGCGTTGGGAACACCATCGCGAGCGTCGCGCGCATGGAGTCCGCGGGCGGTATGCGCCTCGTGAACAACGCGGACCCGAACGTCGTCTACGCCGAGACCGCGCCTGACCAGCCGCTCCGTTTCTGGAACGACGGCGGGTCGCTCGTCGTGCGCGACGAATGGTCACGCCAGATCGTCTTCGCCTCAGCCGACACGCTGATGCTCGTGCCCAAGCAGTTCTGGGACCCGATCTACATCCACGAGAAAGGCCTCGGCTATCGCGGAAGCGTCCGTGTTGGTATGCGTGAGGGCGGCAACCTTCAGGTCGTGAACTTCGTCTCCTCCGATGACTACATGCGCGGCGCGCTGCCCGGCGAGATGCCGTCCCACTGGGAGTTCGAGGCCCTGCGTGCGCAGGCGATCGCCGCGCGCACGTATGCCGCGTGGCGGCAGTCCACCGCGGGCGATCGGACCTGGGACGTGCGCGACGACACCGCGGACCAGTGCTACGGAGGTCACGGTTTCGAGAGCTCGCGGACGAGTGTCGCCGTGGAGGCCACCGCCTCGCTCATCCTCAGCTACGACGGCAAGCCGATCCGCGCGCTGTATTCATCGGCCAGCGGCGGCATCAGCGAGAACGTCGGGTGCGTCCTCGACGCGGAGAGGATCGGGGGCACGTGGCATTGCGCGCAAGGCTGGCCGTACCTGCAGGTCATCGAGGATCCGGCCGAGACCGCGGCGTACGACAAGCGCAGCGGTATGCCGCACGGTCTCTGGTCGGAGTGGTTCAGCGGAGCCGCGATCCGCAAGGAGATCATCGTTGACTACGGCGTCGACATCGGACGCTTCGTGTCCATGGAATTCAACATGAGTCCCGGCCAGCGGCCTATCTCTGTGCGCGTACGCGGCACCGACGCCGCCGTGGACCTCAAGGGCGACAAGTTCCTGCGAACGACCCTGGGTGTGAAGAGCACGCTGGTCCGCACCACGCCCTTTTAGAACAGGTCGCCCGGTGCAACATCGGTCGGGGCGCGAACGACAGCTGGGCGTTCGGGCATCTCATGCTCGTCGCTGCCAACGCGATGTGGCTCGCTAGCGCGCCGCCGCCGGCCAGCCTCTCGAGAAGTTCCTATGCTGAGCTTCCCCCCGCCGCCGCCGTGAGGCTGCGTCGCTGGGGGTGTGGAGGAGCTGATTGAGGGACCCGAGAACGACGAAGTCGTTCCGCGATGCTGGCGACCGCATCGTCCGTCAAGAGTCGGCCACGCCCTCGTCGGTCAGCCGACTGATCGGCGCACCCACTCTCTCATCGCGTCGAGCCACCACTGAAGCGGACGCGTGGGACGTGCGGCTCACCGCGCTCGCCACGCTCGCCCAATACGACGGACTCACGTTCGTGACCGTCGCTCGTCCGGACGCGCCGGCCGCGTACAACATCGTCGAGGGTGCGACAGCGGAGCCGGGCATCCAGGGCGCGGTCGACGAAGCGCTGCGGTCCGGGGCGACCGTGCAGCTGCGTGCCGCGGTGCCGCTCGCCGACGGGCGCATGGCCACCGCCGTGCTCGTGACCCCGCTCGCGCCAGGCGACGCACCCGCCGGTGCGCTCGTCGCGCTCCGCGCCGGCCGCCCCTTCGCGGCGGTCGATGCGTATGCCGCTGTCGGGATCGCCGAGATCGTCTCGCTCGAGCTTGCGCGTTCGATCGTCGCTCGACGTGAGGCGGCCGAACGCCGCCAGGCGCTCGCGCTCTACGAGCTCGCGCGTCACGCCCTGTTCAGCGAAGACCTCGACGACGCGCTCCACGGCATCGCGATGGTGCTCGCGAGCACGCTCGACCACGACGCCGCGCACCTATGGCTTCGTGGTCCGGACGCATCGCTCCGTCGCCGCGCCGCCCATCCTCCCGACCCGGTCGCGTCGACGCTGGTGTGGGAGAACGAGCACAGCGCTCTGTCGGGGGCGCTGCATGAGCGCCGGCTGGTGCGCATGAGCGGCGCCGCGAACGTCGCCTGGATCCCCTCGAGCACCGGAGAGGTCCTCGTTGTCCCGCTGCGCGGTGATCCGCGGCCGCTCGGGATCCTGGTGCTCGCGCGCGCGCAGGGTCCGTACGGTCTTGGCGACATCGAGATGGCCGATGTGCTCGGTACGTTCATCGGTCGCATCGTGAAGCCCGCCGCGCAACCTCAGGCGATGCCGATGCGTGAGTCAGACGCGGAGCCATCGGCGGTCGTCGAGGGTGACGCGGAGTTAGCGGAGAGCCAACACCGGAACAGCTGAGAGCTGCGGTCCGGACCGCGGGTCGAGCCCACCAGTGTTTGCGGGGATCAGTCGTGTACATGAGTCTGGGATGCGTCGTTCCAGAGGTCCGCGACCGTAGACTCGCGCCATGACCGAGGAGCGGAAGCTGGTCACAGTGTTGTTCGCTGACATCGTGGGCTCGACCGCCATCGGCGCGAGCCACGATCCGGAGGTCGTCCGCCGCACCCTGTCGCGCGCGTTCAGCGAGGTGCGGCAGGCCCTCGAGACGCACGGCGGGACCGTCGAGAAGTTCATCGGCGATGCGGTCATGGCGGTGTTCGGCATCCCCCTCACCCACGACGATGACGCTGATCGGGCGGTCCGCGCGGCCTTCGCGTTGCGCGAGCGGATCGCCGCGCTGAACGCGAACGGCCGCTTCGCGCTCGAGCTGCGCATCGGCGTCAACAGCGGCCAGGTCGTGACCGGCGACGCCGGCGAGACGCTCGTGACCGGTGACGCCGTGAACGCCGGCGCCCGGTTACAGGCGGCGGCCGCACCGGGCGAGATCCTCGTCGGCGCGCTCACCCACCACCTCACCGAAGGTGGCGTGCGATATGGCGCGGTGCGGGAGATCGAGGCGAAGGGGATCGGCCGGCTCACGGTCTGGCCGGCCGCCGAGCTTGCATCCGCGCTGCCGGCCCAGCATCGCGGGATCGCGGGCCTCCGGGCGCCGCTCATCGGGCGCGACGACGAGCTCCGGCTGCTCGTCGAGTCGCATCGCAAGCTCGCGGCTGAGCGGCGCGCCGTTCTCGTGACGCTCTTCGGGAATGCCGGGGTCGGCAAGTCACGGCTCGTGGCCGAATTCGTCGAGGCCATCGGTCTCGATCGGGTACGGCGCGGCCGTTGCCTCCCCTACGGCGAGGGCATCACGTTCTGGCCGGTCCTGGAGGTCCTGCGCTCCGACGCGGGGATCGACGCGCTCGACTCGCAGCAGGACGCCGCTCGGAAGCTCCGCGCGGCGGTGCTCACGGCATTCGGCGAAGCCTCCGAGGACGCGGAGGCCGTCGCGCGTCGGCTGAGCGTGCTCGCCGGGACCGCCACGCGCGAGGACGCGCTGCCGGACGTGCCGGCCGAGAGCGGGCCCCAGGAGCTGCGCTGGGGACTGCGCCGGTATCTCGAGCGCCGCGCGGCCGAAGGGCCCCTCACCGTCGTGTTCGACGACATCCATTGGGCCGAGCCCGCGCTCCTCGACCTCATCGAAGACCTCGCCGAGTGGACCCGCGCGCCGCTCTTCCTGCTCTGCATGGCCCGCCCGGATCTGCGCGAGCTGCGCGCGGGATGGGGCGGTGGACTGATGAACGCATCGGCGATCCGCCTCGAGCCGCTCACCCCGGACGAATCCGCGCGCCACATCCGCGTGCTCCTCGCGATCGACGCGCTGCCCTATGACCTACGCGCGGAGGTCATCGCCCGGTCCGAAGGAAATCCGCTGTACATCGAGGAGTTCCTGCGGCTGCTGATCGACGGTGGACACGTGGCCAAGCGCGACGACCGGTTCGTGGCCACAGCGTCCCTCGGGACGCTCGTCGTCCCGGCCACGCTGCAGGGCCTCATCGCGGCCCGGCTCGACAGCCTGCCAGCAGCGGTCAAGCGCGTCCTGCAGCGGGGCGCCGTCGTGGGAAAGGTCTTCTGGCCGGACGCGATCGCCGCGCAGGGGCCGACCGACGGACGGATCGAGGACCTGCTCGTCGAGGCCGCGCGGCGTGACCTTGTGAGCGAGCTCGACGAGCGCGGGATCGGAGGTGGGCGAGCCTGGACCTTCAAGCACATCCTCATCCGCGACGTCGCCTACGACGCGATCCCGAAGGCCGAACGCTCCCGGGCGCACGACGCGTTCGGCCGGTGGCTCGAGCGGACCGCCGGAGAGCGCGTCGACGAGTACGCCGACATCGTCGTGCATCACACCGAGCAAGCGTTCCTGCTCGCGCAGGAGCTCGGCGAGCCAGACCTCCAGGATCTCGGGGTCCGCGCCTATCGGGGCCTCATGGCGAGCGGGATGAAGGCCAGACAACGCGGAGACGTTCGCGCGTCGCGCAGCTTCTTCGAGCGGGCGCTGGCGGTCGCGGGTGGCATCGAGCTCACGCCGCTCGAGCGGCTCTCCACCCGAGGTCTGCTCTCGGTCGCCCGTTTTCGGCTCGAGGGCTCCGACGGCACCGTCGACGAGATCGCGTCGCTCGCGTCGGAGCTGCGGACCCATCCGCCGGCCGACGTCCTTGTCGACCTCCTTCAGGTCCTGTCAGAGCAGCTCGGCCAGAAGGACGCCGTGGCCGCGGCGGCGCTGGATCGCGAGGCGATCGACGTCGCGCGGGCGGTCGGCGAACCCGAGGCCATCGCGTGGGCCATGGTCCGCTCGTGTTGGGTGCCGTGGGTGGCTGGCGATCTCGAGACGCAGCGGCGCGTCCTCGCCGACGCGTACGCGTATATCGAGGCCTCCGGTGCGCAGGGCGCGTACGGCGAGGTGCTGGGGTGGCTCCGCCAGAATGCATGGCAACGTGGAGCGTTCCAGGACATGGCGGCGTACGGCCGGCGCCACCACGAATGGGCCAGCGCGAACGGCTCGGCAGTTCAGCGCTCGGGCGCGTTGCAAGGTCTCGCGCAGGCCGCGCAGCTGCGGGGTGATCTCGGTGCCGCGCTCGCCTTCGCGCGCCAGTCCGTCGAGCTTGCGGTCGATGCCGGCGTGCGCAAGTGGATCGGCGCCAACCAGTGGGACGTGGCCGAGGTGCTCGGGGCGGCGGGCGACCTGGCCGGTGCCCGGGCGACCCTCGAGGCCTCGGTCCGCGCGCTCGACGGCGCCGCATTGCAAGGCTTTCGCGCCGAAGCGCGAACCCAGCTGGCCCGGACGCTCGTGATGCTGGGCGAGCTTGGGGAGGCCCGCCGACAGGCTGAGCTCGCGCGCGCCGAGGTCGGGCCGGACGACAGCCTCACCATCGCGACCGCGGCGTGGGCCCTCGCCGCTGTCTGTGCGGCCGAGGGACGGCCCGACGATGCCGGGCGCCTCTATCAAGAAGCGTGCGAACGCATCGGGCTGACCGGCTACCGGCTGACGGACATGGACATCCAGCGGGATTACGCACGCTTCCTCATCGAGACCGGACGCCCGGCCGAGGCGCGGCCACTGCTCGAGGCGGTTCGCGCGTTCTACAACACGCCGGAAACGTCCTTCGAGCGCCTCGCCGTTCATCATCTGCACGAACCGTTTCTGGGATCCGCGACCCACGTGCATGGCAAGCGCGACCGACGCGTCGTTTCCGCTGCCGACCATCAGCCCGGTCAGCAG
>JANNHF010000239.1:0-5077 GCA_031404235.1 Chloroflexota bacterium | reverse complement strand
TGAGCAGCACTCGGGCTCGGCCAGCCGCGATGAGTGCGTTCGTACCGACGGACGCGGCGGACCCGAGCGGCCCGGGTACCGCATAGAGCGGTCGCCCAAGGCGACACGCGTCCTCAGCGGTGATGAGCGCGCCCGAGCGCTCGCCGGCCTCGACAACGACGACCGCCTCGGCGAGCGCGGCGATCGTCGCGTTGCGTCTCGCGAAGGTCCACGGCTGCGCGCAGAAGTGCGGGGCGTACTCCGACACCAGCGCTCCGTTCGCGCGTATGCGAGGCACCAGCGGCCGCCGCCGGCCGCGGACCGTGGCAAGGAAGAGGGCGATCCCCTCGCCCAGCACCGCGACCGTGCGGCCGCCGGCATCGACTGCGCCGCGGTGGGCCGCGCTATCGATGCCCTGCGCCAGACCCGACACGACGACGATCCCAGCGCCGACGCAGGCCTCCGCGAGCTCGCGGGCCACGCGCGCGCCGTACGCGGTCATACGCCGGGTCCCAACGATCGCGACTGTGCGCGCCGCGACGGCCGCCGCGTCGCCCTCGATCCACAGCGGGTCCGGCGGATGCGCGAGCTCGAGCAGCCGCGCCGGGTACGAGGGATCGCGCGGCGTGACCGCGATCACGCCTGCGCGCGGAGCAGCAGCGCGAAGGCCAGGTCGGCCGTGCGGATGTCGTCACTGCCGGCGAGGTCCGCGACCGTTCGGGCGACGCGGAGCACGCGGTGAAAGCCGCGCGCCGACAGGCGGCGACCCCGCACCGCTTCCGCCGCGAGCGTCTCGGCCTCGCTCGCGAGACGGCAGTGTCGGCGCACCTCCGCCACAGCGAGCTCCGCGTTGCAGCGTCTGCCCGTCCCGGCGAGCCGCGCGCGCATGCGCTCGCGCGCGGCGATCACCCTGTCGCGCACGACACTCGATCGCTCCCGACCTTGCTCGCGCAGCTCCTCATACGCGATGCGCGGAACGTGCACACGCAGATCGATGCGATCCAGGAGTGGACCTGACAGGCGCGCGTGATAGCGATCGACCGCGTCGGGCAGGCAGGTGCATTGCTCGGCCGGATCACCGGCGTGCCCGCAGGGGCAGGGATTCATCGCCGCGACGAGCGTGAAGCGCGCGGGGTACGTGGCCGCCGTGCCCGCGCGCGAGATCGTCACCGCGCCCTCCTCGAGCGGCTCGCGCAGCGTCTCGAGCACGGCTGGCGAGAACTCCGCGAGCTCGTCGAGGAATAACGCGCCGCCATGCGCGAGGCTGACCTCGCCCGGACGCGGCGGCGACCCGCCACCGACAAGCGCGAGGTGCGACGCCGTGTGATGCGGCGCGCGGAACGGGCGCGCACCGAGCAGCGGTCGCTCGGGATCGATCAGGCCAGCGACGCTGTGGACCGCGCTCGCGATGATCGCCTCATCGGGGTCGAGCGCGGGCAGCAGCGACCCGATCGCGCGCGCGAGGAGCGTCTTGCCGGTGCCCGGCGGCCCGACGAGCAGCAGACTGTGCCCGCCGGCCGCTGCGATCTCGAGCGCACGCTTGGGTGTCTCGTGTCCCGCGATGTCGGCGAGATCGACGGGATGTGGGGGCCGAGGCGATGGCGGTGGCATCGGCGAGGGCGCTTGACGCGCTCGTCCTTCGACGTGCTCCACGACCTCGCGCAGCGACCCGAAGCCGAAGACCTCCGTGCCCAGCGCCGCGGCCTCGGCCGCGTTCCCCTGCGCGACGAACGTCGTGCTCACGTCGGCGGAGACCGCGCGCCGCACGCGGGCCATGACGCCACGCACGGGCCGCAGCGTTCCGTCGAGGGCGAGCTCGCCGAGACACAGAGCACTCGTGTCGCGCGTCAGCTGACCGGTCGCGCGCAGCACGCCGAGCGCGATCGCAAGATCGAATCCCGTGCCCTCCTTCCGCCGCTCGGCGGGCGCGAGATTCACGACCACGCGACGGAGCGGGAACTCGAAGCCTGAGTTGCGGATCGCGGCCCGGACGCGCTCGCGCGCCTCGGAGACCGCCGCGTCGGGCATGCCGACCACAGTGAACGAGGGCAGGCCGTTCGCGACATCGGCCTCGACCGTGACCATCGCGCTCTCGAGGCCCCACAACGCGCAGGCCGCCACGCGCGCGACAGAACGCCCCGCCGGCTGAGACGCGACGGCGGTGGCCATCCGCCGCAGCCTCCACGGCATGCGCCGTTGATGGCATCGCACCCGGGGCTGGTACCGGAGTACCGCCGACGGCCAGCCGCCACACTACGGCCGCATGTCATGGCGGGTGGCCGGGGTCCTCTTCGCCCTCGGCGTCCTCACGCGCGTTCCGTTCCAGACCGAATTCCTCTGGGCGCACGACTCGGTGCTGTACGCGCGAGCGATCGAGCGCTTCGACCCGCTCGATCAGCGGCCGCAGGCGCCCGGTTATCTCTACTACGTGCTGGTCATCCGCGCGGTCGCTGCGGTCGTCGGCGATCCGAATCGCGCGATGACGATCGTGAGCCTGTTGGCCGGCGCGGCGGCCGTGGCGCTGCTCTACCTCCTCGCGGCGCGGCTCTACGACGAGCGGACCGCGCGCGCCAGCGGCGCGTTCCTGTTGACCGCGGTGACGTTCTGGACCTACGGCGGCGTCGCCTACCCGTACACGCTTCTGGCCGCGCTTTCGATCGGCTGCGCGCTTCTCTTCTGGCTCGCGCTGCGCGCCGAGAGCGGCCACGGACGCCGCCTGCTCCTCGCGACCGCCGCGTACGGGATCGCGATCGGCTTCCGCACGGACCTCGCGGTGTTCCTCGCGCCGATCTGGCTGATGGCAGCCCTCGGGGCGCCACTGACCTGGTCGGCACGATGGCCGTGGGCTGTGGCGAGTGCGGGGCTCGGCGCGGCGCTCGTACTCGCGTGGTTCCTCGCATCAGCCGCGCTGGACGGTGGAGTGAGTGCCCTGCTCGAGGCGATGCGCGTGCAGGCGAAGTTCGTCGACGACCGCTACAGCATCTTCGGCGATCTCGGCCTGCGGGCGCTCTACGGCAACACGTACGAGCTCGCGCGCTTCTTCGGGCGTGGGCTCTACTTCCTGGCAGCCCTCCTCGTGGCCGTGCCGCTCTCCGCCGGAGCGCGACGGATCGAGCTCAGTGACCGCCAGCGGGGAGTGTTCCTGCTGCTCTGGACGCTCACACCGCTCGCGATCTACGTACCGATCCACGCTGGCGAGTACGGCTATGTCTTCAGCATGATCCCCGGGCTGTGCATCATCGCCGCGCGCGGCGCCGTCGCCCTCGCGCGCGGGTCACGCATGCCACGCGCGCTGCCGTGGATCGTGGCGTCTGTCGCGCTGGCGAACGCCGCGGTGTTCGCTGTGAGCGACACGCCGCTCTCGGCCCGCGACGTCGTGCGCCGAGACCGCGGCGTCGGCGAGCGGATCGAGCGGCTGAACCAGCCTGACCTCGCCGGGTCCACGATCATCTCCGCGTATGACGGACTCGTCGTCCAGTACTACTTCTCTGAAGATGAGCGACTGGGGACGGATCACGTGCTCTTCACCTACGACCCGGCGCTGCCGCGCCGAGATCTCGTCTTTGACTCTCAGATCTGCGATAGGCCGGGCGGCGCGTGCCGCGAGCTTGATCCGGTCGTGGTCGTGTGGGATGACCTCATTCGCGTGAGCGGCGAGGGGTGGCAGGAGCTGCGTATGCGCAGCGGCGCGAAGCTGCGCATCGCACGCAACGTGGCGAACGGAACGAAGATCGTCATCGACGGTCTGTCGGTCCAGCTCATTCGCTAGGAACGATCGAGGTCGATCAATTCCACACGGGTGCCGTCCGCGCTCACGGTGAGCGCCGCGATCACGATGCGCCAGACCGCGTTCCGCTCGCCGCGGTGCGCGAGCCACGCCTGCGCGAGCGCCGCGAGACGCGCGGCCTTCCGGGCATCGACCGCCTCAGCCGCGGCGACGAACGATCCCGCACGGCGCGTTTTGACCTCCACGAACGCGTAACCGCGCGCGTCGCGGCAGATCAGGTCGATCTCACCGAACCGCGTACGGACGTTGCGCGCGACGACGCGAAGGCCATGACGAGCGATCTCGCGCTCCGCCAGGTGTTCCCCGGCAAGACCGAGGAGGCGGCGCGGCTCCATGCCACAGGCATCGGCCGCGCCTTGCGTCAGGGCTGCGTCGCGGTGATCCGCAGGATCCGGTCGGCGGTGCCGTTGCTCGTCGTGAGATAGAGCGCGCCGTCCGCGCCGAACACGACGCTCCGGAGGCGGCCGTAGGTGTTGTCAAAGAGGATGTTCGTCTGCCGGACCGTTCCCGCGAACAGCTCGAAGCGACGCAGATCGGTCTCCTTGAGCTGCGCGACGAAGAGCGAGCCGCTCCACGCGCCCCACTGCGCACCGACGACGAAGTCCGCGCCTGACGTCGCGAGCGTCACGTTGCCGGACGACCACGCCGGATCGGCGTAACCCGCACGGCCGACCGGTCCGCGGAAGAGCGGATAGCCGTAATTCGCGCCGGCGGCGAGGATGTTGATCTCGTCGTGCGTGTCGTCGCCATGCTCGATCTCGTACGGGGTCCCCGTGCCCGGCTCGAACGCGAGGCCCTGCGGGTTGCGGTTGCCCCAGGTGTAGATCGCGCTGCGGCCCGCGGATCCGGGGATCACCGGGTTGTCCGCCGGGATCGTGCCGTCGGTGTTCACGCGCAGCACCTTGCCGTTGAGCGAGTTGGATCCTGCCCGTTGCGGAGGTTGCCGGCATCGCCCATGGTGACCCACAGCTTGCGGTCGGGCCCGAAGCGCAGCCGGCAGCCGTTGTGGTTGCCCGCGGCGGCCATGCCGCGCCGGATCACGAAGCCGTCGAGCGCGATCTGGTTGCCGACGAGCTTGTAGCGCAGCACTTGATTGCGGTATTGACCCTCGTCGTCACGGGACGCGCATACGTAGATCAACGAGTTCGCCGCGAAGTCCGGATCTACGGCGATGCCCATCAGGCCGCCTTCACCGTTCTGGCGCGTGCCGACGACGGGGTTGTTCGCGAGCTGGGGCGCGCCGGGCGCGGTGCTCTGATAGACGAGGAGGTTGCCGACGCGTTCGCTCACGAGCATGCGGCCGTCAGGCAG